>JAZNDY010000344.1:0-5313 GCA_045588295.1 Acutalibacteraceae bacterium | reverse complement strand
GAACAAAAGTAATCAGGCTTTCTGATTCCGTTTATAACAGCACAAGCGTTGCGGCTATCGGTGTTGCCTGCCACGAAGCGGGTCACGCAGCACAGCACGCAGAGGGTTACGCACCCATAAAGATAAGAAACTCAATTCTTCCCGTGTGCAACATTGGCTCAACGCTCGGTGTTCCGCTGGCTCTTATAGGTCTTTTTATGGGTTTTGAGCCAATTATTTATGTTGGTATCGCACTTTATGCAGGCATGTTTATTTTCCACCTTGTAACTCTGCCTGTTGAATTCAACGCAAGCCGCAGAGCGATTTCTGTTATTGATGAAACAAAGCTTCTTGATGACGATGAAATCGGCGGTTCCAAAAAAGTTCTTACTGCTGCGGCAATGACATATGTTGCTTCAATGCTGGTTGCTCTTGCAAACGTTCTGCGCTTTGCGCTCAGAATTCTTGCGGCAAGCAACAGGCGCAGAGACTGAAATGACTGATTCCGAAAGGATGTTTTGAAATATGAAGAATGCAAGGCAGGCGGCGTTTGAAGCTTTGCTTAAAATTCACAGAGAGGGAGCTTATTCCAACCTTGTTGTTGATGCGGCTTTAAAAGAAAACGCACATTTTGACGAGAGGGATAAAGCCTTTTTCTCAAATCTTGTTTACGGCACGCTGGACAGGCTTATTCTTATTGATTATAACCTCAGCCTTTATCTCACCCAGCCTGTCAGCAAGCTCAAGCCCGAGCTTCACACAATTCTCAGGCTCGGCACTTATCAGATTCTTTTTCTTGACAGAGTGCCGTCGAGCGCTGCGGTTAATGAAAGTGTAAAGCTTGCAAAAGTCAATAAATCCGCTTTTGCCGCTTCGCTTGTTAATGCGGTGCTTCGCAGGGTTGCCGATAACGGACTCAGGTTGCCTGACGGTGCAGAGAATGACCCTGCTTACCTTGCCGTTAAATATTCTTGCCCCAAGTGGCTCATCTCAATGTGGATTGACGCTTACGGTTTTGATAACGCCGTTGCTCTCGCAGAAAAGGCGCTTGAAGCCGCACCTGTTATCGTTAAGGTTAACACTCTTAAAACAACGGTTGATGACCTTGTGTGGAAACTTGCCGAAGAGGGCGTTGTGGCTCGTAAATCAGAAAAATTTCCTGATTCCCTTGTGCTTGAAAATACAGGCGCGGTTGAAGATTTGCTTACCTATCAGGACGGTCTTTTTCATGCGCAGGATTTTGCATCTCAGCTTTGTTGCAAGGCGCTTGATGCGCAGCCCGGCGAAACGGTGTTTGATCTTTGCTCTGCGCCGGGCGGCAAAACCTTTACAATCGCTCAGAGTATGAATAACTCAGGCTGTGTCAGAGCTTTTGATATCTATCAGTCAAGAGTTGACCTCATCAAATCAGGCGCACAAAGGCTTGGCTTGAGCAATGTTTTTACATATCTTTCCGACGCAACTATTTATAATGAAAATTACGGTCAGGCAGACAGAGTGCTCTGTGACGTACCCTGCTCGGGTCTGGGTATCATCAGACGTAAGCCTGAAATCCGCTTCAAAAAATCATCTGAAATAGATAATTTGCCCGAGATTCAATACAGCATTCTTTGCAATGCCACAAAGTATTTAAAAGACGGCGGCAGGCTTGTTTATTCAACCTGCACGCTTAACCCAAAAGAAAATGACGAAGTCTGCAACAGGTTTCTTAAGGAGCACCCCGAATTCAAAGCCATCAAGGTTTTGCCTGAGCTTCGCAGATACAGCGATGCTGACGGCTATCTCACCCTGATGCCTCACGTTCACCACACAGACGGCTTCTTTGTTGCGGCATTCCAAAAAAACGGAGGAAATGAATGAGCAGAGATATTTTATCAATGACCTTTGAAGAGCTTTCGCAGGCGTTTGCCGGCGAGGGTATTCAGGGCTTTCGCTCAAAACAGGTTTATGAGTGGCTTCACCGTCACCTTGCGTTGAGCTATGATGAAATGACTAATCTGCCAAAAGCGTTGCGCGAAGAGCTTAAAGAAAAGTTTCCGATTATTGCAGGAAAAGTTGTTAAAAAACAGGTTTCAAAGGCAGACGGAACAATAAAGCTTCTTTTTGAAATGCAGGATGGCGACTATATCGAAAGCGTTGTTATGAAATATAAATACGGCTATACGATATGCGTTTCATCCCAGATTGGCTGCAAAATGGGTTGTGCTTTTTGTGCTTCAACACTCGGCGGATTCAAACGCAGCCTGACGGCAGGCGAAATTCTCTCGCAGGTTTATGCGGCGCAAAAAGAAACGGGCGAACGGATATCCCATATTGTGCTTATGGGTATGGGCGAGCCGCTTGATAATTATGATAACGTTATGCGCTTTATATCGCTTGTTACAAACGAAAAAGGGCTTAACCTCTCAATGCGTAACATCTCTCTTTCCACTTGCGGAATTGTTCCCAAGATTCAGGATTTACTTAATAAAAAGCTTCAGTTAACTTTATCAATTTCATTGCATGCTCCGACCAATGAGCTGCGTGATAAAATAATGCCTGTTAACCATAAATATAAGGTTGAAGAGCTTCTTGCAATGTGCAGAAAGTATGCAGGCGAAACCTCAAGGCGCATATCGTTTGAGTATGCAATGCTTTCAGGCATCAACGATTCTGATGAATGTGCCCTGGCTCTTGCTTCAAAGCTAAAAGGTATGCTTTGCCACGTTAATCTCATACCGGTTAACGAGGTTAAAGAAAGTCCCTTTAAGCCAAGCAGCCCTGAAAGGGTTGAGCGGTTTGTTTCAATTCTTTCAAAACACGGCATCAATGCAACGGTGCGGCGTAAGCTCGGCTCCGATATTGATGCTTCATGCGGTCAGTTAAGACGCAAAGAAAAAGAAAAAAATTCAGAAAAGGAGGGCACGGTATGAAAATTGTTGCACGAACGGACAAAGGCTGTGTCCGTGAAAACAATCAGGATTCCTACACCGGCGGCGAACTTTCGGGTGGCGTAGCTTATGCCGTGGTTTGTGACGGTATGGGTGGTGCGGCAGAAGGTGCTTTTGCAAGCTCTGAAGCAGTTAAAATCATCCGTGAAAAAATCTGCAGCGGATATAAAAGCGGAATGAGTGATATTTCAATAAAGGCGTTGCTTGTTTCAGCGCTTGAGCTTGCTAATGCGCATATCTATCAGCTCTCTTTGACTGATGAAAAATATTACGGAATGGGTACAACGGCGGTTGCCGCTTTGGTTACGGATTCATTTGCTTACATTGCTCACGTGGGTGACAGCAGAGCTTATCTCATAGCTGACGGCGAGGCAAATCAGCTCACCCGTGACCACTCTGTTGTTCAGCGTATGCTTGAAAACGGAGAAATCACACCTGAAGAGGTTGAAAACCATCCCAAAAAACATATCATCACCCGTGCAATCGGTGTTGACAGCGAGATAACGGTTGATTTTTGTCAGGAAAGCTTTGGTGGCGGCACGGTGCTTATGCTTTGTTCCGACGGCTTGACGAACTATGTTTCAGTCGGTGACATCACAGAGCAGACAAGCGGAGACAGGTATTTTGAATATGCCCAAAACCTTGTCAGCCTTGCTCTTAAAAACGGCGGCGGCGATAACGTAACGGTTGTTGTTGTTGCAGAGTAATTTTGTGTGATTGATATATTCGAAAGGAATGATTATATGGATAATTATACCGGCAAAAGGCTTGACGGACGCTATGAGATTCAAGAAGTAATCGGCGTTGGCGGTATGGCTGTTGTTTATAAAGCCTATGATAATATTGATGACAGAATAGTTGCTGTTAAAATTTTAAAAGACGAATACCTTGCAAACGAAGAATTTCGCCGCAGATTTAAAAATGAGTCAAAGGCAATTGCCGTGCTTTCTCACCCCAACATCGTTAAGGTTTTCAACGTCAGCTATGGTGACAGGCTTCAGTATATTGTTATGGAACACGTTGAGGGTATTACTCTTAAAGAGTATATTGAGCAGCAGGGCAAACTTGGTATCAAGGAAACTGTGCATTTCACAATGCAGATTCTTCGTGCGCTTCAGCACGCCCATGATAAGGGCATTGTTCACAGAGATATTAAGCCTCAAAACATTATGCTTCTTTCAAACGGCAACATCAAGGTAACGGATTTCGGTATTGCCCGTTTCAGCTACAGTGACACAAAAACGATGACAGACAGCGCAATCGGTTCTGTTCATTATATCAGCCCCGAGCAGGCAAGAGGTGGCACAACGGATGACAGAGCGGATATCTATTCCGTAGGCGTTGTTATGTATGAAATGCTTACAGGTCAGGTGCCTTTCCAGTCAGATAACTCGGTTTCCGTTGCTCTTATGCAGCTTCAGGAAGAAGCCAAGAAACCCAGAGAGCTTAACAATAATATTCCCGTTGGTCTTGAACAGATTGTTATTCACGCAATGCGTAAGAATGCAAGAGAAAGATATCAGTCCGCTGCAGAAATGCTTCTTGATATTGAAGAGTTCAAGAGAAACCCAACTATCAGATTCCAGAAAGATTATTTTGTTGATAACGACCCCACAAAATACGTTAACAAAAAACCCGAGCCACCCAAACCGGTTGCTCCTCCCGTTGCACCCGTAACACCGCCTGTGGTTGAGCCTAACTTTGGTCTTGAAGAGGACGATGATGCTGATAATGAAACAGCTTCAAAGGGTCCCAGAATAGCAGCCATAATCATCGGTGTTGTTGTTGGGCTTGTTATCTCGCTTGTTATTTCGGGTCTTATGCTTTCTTTCTTCAGACCTGACGTTGCCAATAATATACCTGTTTTAAACAGCATTTTCAGAGCGCAAAACAAGACAGTTGAAAATTTTGTTGATAAGCAGTATGAAAAGGTTATTAACAACGCAAAGTATACAGACTATTATGAGTTTGTTATTGTTGAGCAGCCCAAGGCAGATTGCGAAAACGGAAAAATCTTTGCTCAGAATCCTGAGGCAGACACCCCGCGCAAAGCTGACGAAATCGTAAAGGTAACTCTTTATGTAGCAAACAATAACAAAAAAGTTCAGGTTCCCGACCTTGAATCAGAAAACTGGGAGCAGGCAAAGCGCATCCTTGAGGATATGGGCTTCACCGTTTCACTTGTGCCTGATATTAACCTTCATTATGAAAACGGTGCGGTTATAAGAACCGAACCGGCAGGCGGCAGTGAGGTTGCAGAGGGTTCCAAGGTTACTGTTTTCTATTCAAAAGAACCTACAAAGGTTCAGGTAACAGACGTTTCGGGTATGGATGTTGAAACTGCAAAAGAGCTTCTTGAATCACAGGGCTTCAAGCCGAAAATTGTTGAAGAAAACAGCGATAA
>JAZNDY010000343.1:0-2404 GCA_045588295.1 Acutalibacteraceae bacterium | reverse complement strand
GGGCATATGCTTTTGTTTGATGCATTTGTGCCGCTGAATATGAGCGAAGATTTTAAAGAAATGTTTTTTGTTGTTATTCAGCTTGGCGCAATTCTTGCTGTTATTGCAATGTTTTGGAAAAGGCTTTTTCCTTTTTCTTTCAGTAAAAAATGTGTTGATATAAATAAAAACATTCTGAATCTGTGGAGCAGGGTAGCCGTAGCCTGCGTTCCGTCTGCCGTTTTTGGAGTGTTGCTTGATGACTGGATTGAAGCCAACTTCGGCTCGCCGCTGACGGTTGCCGAAATGCTGATTCTTTACGGTATGGCATTTATTGCTGTTGAACGCATTAATAAAAAGAAAACGCCAAAATTTTTTACGGTTTCTGTTATTGACTATAAAACTGCTGTTTTAATCGGTCTTTTTCAGGTGCTTTCAATGGTGCCGGGTACGTCGCGTTCGGGCGCAACAATCATCGGCGCACTTCTGCTTGGTGTTTCACGCACAGCGGCGGCTGAATTCACCTTTTTTCTTGCCGTGCCGACTATGCTCGGCGCAAGCGCACTCAAAATTCTGAAATTCGGTTTCGGCTTTTCACAAACAGAACTTGTTGCGTTGATAATAGGTATGACTGTTGCGTTTGCAGTTTCAATGCTCTCAATAAAATTCCTTATGGATTATGTGAAACGCCGTGATTTTACCGCTTTCGGCATTTATCGGATAATCCTCGGTGCAGTTGTTATTTTGTTTTGTTGCATATAAAAAACCCCACCGAAGTGGGGTTTGATACTTATTCTTTTTCTCCGTTTCTGATTGCAACGCGTCTTACCTTGCCGCTGAAAGTTTTGGGCAGAGCATCAACGAATTCAATGATACGGGGATACTTGTAAGGTGCTGTGTTAACTTTAACGTAGTTTTGAAGCTCCTTAACAAGAGCATCAGAGCCTTCAAAGCCTTCGCGAAGAACAACCGTTGCCTTAACGATGAAGCCTCTTACGGGGTCGGGTACGCCTGTAACCGCAACCTCAAGCACTGAAGGATGCTCAAGCATAACGCTCTCAATTTCAAACGGTCCGATTCTGTAGCCGGAAGATTTGATAACGTCATCATTTCTGCCAAAGTAAACGAAACGTCCCTGTTCATCTCTGTATGCAAGGTCACCGGTGTGGAAGAAGCCGTTTCTGTAAGCATCAGCAGTTTCCTCTTCGCTGAAGTTATAGCTGGCAACAACGCCGCAGGGATGCTCGGCAGGTGAGGGGGATTTGATGCAGATTTCGCCGATTGTACCTCTCTGGCAGTGGTTGCCGTCGTCATCAAGAATATGAACCTTAAGACCGGGGGCGGGGAAGCCGATAGCACCGGGCACGGGCTTTGTCCAGGGATAAAGAGTGCAGATGCTTACGGGTGTTTCGCTCATGCCAAAGCCTTCGTGGATTTCAAGACCTGTTGCCTCTTTCCATTTGTTGAAGATATCCGCATTGAGCGCTTCGCCTGCGGTGCAGCAGTGAACAATTGATGAAAGATCATATTTGCTGACATCATTCTGGAGCATAAGGCGATACATTGTGGGAGGCACGCAGAAGGTTGTAACTTTGTATTTTTCAAGCTTTGAAAGAATATCAGCGCCGTCAAATTTATCAAAATCATAAACCATAATAACGCTTTCGCCCATCCACTGGCCGTAATATTTGCCCCAAAGGGATTTTGCCCAGCCTGTGTCTGAAACGGTGAAATGCACGCCGCCGTCAACAACGTGGTGCCAGAAAACACCTGTCATTATATGACCGAGGGGATATTTGAAATCGTGCGCAATAATTTTGGGGTAACCCGTTGTGCCCGATGAGAAGTTGATAATCATCGTGTCTTTAACGGTTGTTGCAGCATCGCCCGTGGGTCTTGTCCAGCTTTCGTCTGCTTTTTCAAAACCTTCCTCAAAGTCAATCCAACCCTCAGCGTTTTTGTGCTTTGTAACAAATTTTTTGAGGATTGTTTCATACTGACCCTTGCCGCCGTCAAAATATTCTGTGCATTCATCGTCACCGGTAATCACAGCATACTTGATTTCTGCTTTGTTGCAACGGTAAACGTAGTCTTTTGCTTTAAGCATATTTGAAGCAGGTACCATAATTGCACCGATTTTGTTCAGTGCAAGGGTAATAATCCAGAAAAGGTAGCTTCTCTTAAGGACAAGCAAAACCGGATCACCTTTTATGACACCCTGAGAAACAAAATAGTTTGCCGCTTTGTCAGACAGTCTTTTCATATCGCCAAAGGTGAAGCGGATTTCTTCACCTTTGTTTGAAATATAAAGAAGAGCCTCTTTGTCAGGCTTTTCCGTGCCTAAAACGTCAATAACGTCATAGGCATAGTTGAAGCTGTCGTCACAGGTAATTTTAAAGTTCTCTTGGCAGTCCTGAAGAGAAAC
>JAZNDY010000342.1:0-3699 GCA_045588295.1 Acutalibacteraceae bacterium | reverse complement strand
TCACCAATCTGAACGTTATCGCGCATTGCCTGCTCTTCCTTCTGCTTTTTCTTCTGGGGTCTGATCATCACAAAATACATAATGCCGAAAAGAGCAACCATCATAATAATCATAGGCATACCGCCGGTTGGACTGGTTGCGCCTTCTGCACCCTGTGCACCGCCAAACATACCCATAAGGGGAAGATGTGTCATAAAGTTCATAATTTGAGTAACCTCCAAAACATAATGTTAAAATTATACATCAAACGCAGATATAATGCAAGAGTAATTTTCAATTTTATGAAAATTAAATTCTTGTATCATAAAGTTCAACGTATTTTTCTCTGAATTCATCATAGGTGCCGTTATCAAGGCTGTAACGGATTCTTGCCATAAGCGTATTATAAAAATACAGGTTATGAATAACGCAAAGGCGCATTGCAAGCATTTCTTTTGCCTTGAAAAGGTGGCGGATATATGAGCGTGAAAAATGTCTGCACGCGGGGCAATCGCACTCAGGGTCAATGGGCAGAGGATCTTTCTCATACTTTTTGTTGTTGAGGTTGATAATACCCTTCTGTGTGAAAAGATGACCGTGACGCGCGTTGCGGCTGGGCATAACACAGTCAAAAAGGTCCACGCCTCTGTGCACCGCCTCAATGATATTACCGGGAGTGCCGACGCCCATAAGGTAACGGATTTTATCAGCAGGCATATAAGGCTCAACCGCAGAAATAATGCGGTACATATCCTCCTTAGGCTCTCCGACGGCGAGGCCGCCGATGGCATATCCGTCAAGGTCAAGTTCTGCTATCTGCTTCATATTTTCAACTCGCAGGTCATCAAACGTGCTGCCCTGATTGATGCCGAACAAAAGCTGGTTGGGGTTTACGGTATCAGACAAGGAATTTAGCCTTTGCATCTCTGCTTTGCAGCGTTCAAGCCAGCGAACGGTTCTTTCGCACGATTGTTTTGCGTATTTATAAGTTGCAGGGTTTTCAACGCATTCATCAAACGCCATTGCGATTGTTGAGCCGAGGTTTGACTGAATCTGCATACTTTCCTCAGGTCCCATAAAAATGTGTCTGCCGTCAACATGCGACTGGAAGAAAACACCTTCTTCTTTTATTGTGCGCAGCTTTGCAAGCGAAAAAACCTGAAAACCGCCGCTGTCCGTAAGAATCGGACCGTTCCAGCCCGAAAACTTATGCAGACCTCCCATCTCGCGCACAAGGTTATCACCGGGTCTGACGTGGAGATGATAGGTATTTGAAAGCATAACCTGACAGCCGATTTCTTTGAGGTCAACCGCTGAAAGAGCGCCTTTGATTGCGCCGCAGGTTGCAACGTTCATAAAAGCAGGAGTCTGCACAGTTCCGTGGACTGTTTCAAACTCACCGCGCCTTGCATTGCCTTGTTTTTTTATAAGTTTATACATAGCCAACTCCATTAATATCAGTTTTTGCAAATAAGACACGCATCACCAAACGAGAAAAATCTGTATTTTTCTTCAACGGCGATTTTATAAGCGTTCATTGTGTTTTCATAGCCACAGAAAGCGCTGACAAGCATAATCAGCGTACTCTCAGGCAGATGAAAGTTAGTTATAAGGCAATCAATGCATTTGAACTCATAACCCGGATAAATGAAAATATCCGTGTTTCCCTCCGCCTCTTTGATTGCACCCGTAAACGTGGCTACGGATTCAAGAGTTCTGCAGCAGGTTGTGCCGACGGCAAAAACTCTGCCGCCGTTAGCTTTTGTTCTGTTAATAATTTCTGCCGTTTCTGCAGGCAGATAATAATGCTCGGAATGCATATGATGGTCTTTTATATCGTCAGCTTTAACAGGTCTGAAAGTTCCGAGGCCGACGTGAAGAGTAACAAAGCCGATTTCAACGCCCATTGCCCTGATTTTATCCATAAGCTCGGGGGTGAAATGCAAACCTGCAGTCGGCGCGGCGGCACTGCCTTCTTTTTCTGCGTACACGGTCTGATAACGCTCTTTGTCTTCAAGCTTTTCGGTTATGTAATGAGGCAACGGCATCTCGCCGATTTTATCGATAACCTCATAAAAATTGCCCTCAAAACCGAACTTTGCAATGCGGTTGCCGTCAGGCAAAACCTCAATGATTTCAGCGGTCAGGGACCCGTCGCCAAAGGTGAACTGATGGCCGACCCTTGCCTTTTTGCCGGGGCCTGTGATAACCTCCCAGGTGTCGCCGCTTTTCTGGCTCAAAAGCAAGAACTCAACCACGGAGCCCGTGTCAACCCTTGTGCCGTACATTCTTGCAGGGAGAACCTTTGTATTATTGAGAATTAGGCAATCACCGGGTCTGAAATATTCCGTAACGTCACGGAAAACCCTGTGTGTGCATTCCCCCGTTGTTCTGTCAATAACAAGCATCCTTGAACTGTCACGCGGCTCAACGGGTGTCTGCGCAATCAGCTCTTTGGGTAAATCGTAGAAAAAATCGCTTCGTTTCATTAAAAAACTCCAAAATATTTTTTAAAATATATAATATATTAGTATAAATGACATTTGATTTTCAAGAACATTTGTGATATCATCATAATATTATCGGAGGTTTTTGTCAAGCTTTTGATTTGGCTTGAATCTGCCGCAGAAAGATAACCCGAAATGAGGTAATTGAAATGAAAAATTACAAGGTAGGCATTGTTGGCGCAACAGGTATGGTTGGCCAGCGTTTTATCACTCTTCTTGCAGAACACCCCTGGTTCAACATTGAAGTTCTTGCTGCCAGCCCCCGCTCAGCAGGCAAAAAATATAAAGATGCCGTTGGCGCTAAATGGTGCATGGCAACAGATATCCCCGAAAAAGTTGCTGACATCACAGTTATGGACGCAACAGCTGATATCGAGAAAATTGCTGCCGCAGTTGACTTTGTTTTCTGCGCAGTTGATATGAAAAAAGATGAAATCAAAGCTCTTGAAGAAGCTTATGCAAAGGCTGAATGCCCCGTTGTTTCAAACAACAGCGCTCACAGACACACCCCTGACGTTCCGATGATTGTTCCCGAGCTTAACCCCGACCACGCAGAAATCATCAACGCTCAGAAAAAACGCCTCGGCACAGAGAGAGGTTTTGTTTCGGTTAAGTCCAACTGCTCACTTCAGAGCTACGTTCCCGCCCTCTTCCCTCTTGACAAAGCAGGCTACAAAGTTAAGGACGTTCTTGTTTGCACATACCAGGCAATTTCAGGCGCAGGCAAAACATTTGAAACATGGCCTGAAATGGTTGATAACGTTATCCCCTACATCGGCGGTGAAGAAGAAAAATCAGAAGTTGAACCCCTCAAGATCTGGGGCAAAATTGACGGTGACAAAATCGTTAACGCAACATCTCCCAACTTCACAGCTCAGTGCCTGCGTGTGCCCGCTTCAGACGGTCACATGGCGGCAGTGTTCGTAAGATTTGAGAACAAACCCTCAATTGAAGAAATGAAGAAAGTTTGGGCAGAATTCAAGGGTTATCCCCAGGAAGCAGAGCTTTCCTCCGCTCCCAAGCAGTTCCTTAACTACTTTGAAGAAGATAATCTCCCCCAGACAAAGCTTCAGAGAAACCTCGAAAACGGTATGGCAGTTTCAATCGGCCGTCTGAGAGAAGACAGCCAGTTTGATTATAAATTTGTTTGCCTTTCACACAACACCCTCAGAGGCGCAGCAATCGGTGCCGTTCTTATGGCAGATCAGCTTTG
>JAZNDY010000341.1:0-2358 GCA_045588295.1 Acutalibacteraceae bacterium | reverse complement strand
CTGTTCCTGAAGATATTTTACTGGCAGAATTTATTCTGGAAAATAAATAATCTGCCCATCTTCCACATATATATACAAGTATATACAAGGAGAAAATTTATGAGAGTTGGTTTTGGCTTAGATGTGCACAAGCTCACAGAAAACAGAAAACTTATTTTAGGCGGTGTTGATATACCTCACACCCTTGGTCTTCTTGGACATTCAGATGCAGATGTTCTGGTTCATTCAATTATGGATGCTCTTCTTGGAGCCGCAGCACTTGGCGACATAGGAAAGCTTTTTCCCGATACTGACGAAAAATACAGGGGAATTTCAAGTCTTTCCCTTTTGAGGGAGGTTTCCTCTCTTTTAAAAGAAAAGGGCTTTTCTGTAGGCAATATTGATGCAACCGTTGCCGCTCAGGCACCAAAACTTGCACCCTATATTGACAAGATGAGAGAAAACATCGCAAACACCCTTGAAATCGACCCATCTTTTGTGAGTGTTAAAGCCACAACCACCGAGAAACTGGGCTTTGAGGGCAGAGGGGAAGGCATCTCTTCCTACTGCGTTTGCACCATTTTGTAGAGAAAATAGAAGAATTTGGGAGATATGTGAATATATTCCCTGATAATTGCCCATAATCACTCATGAAAGACATTCATAAAACTTGATTTATGGGCTGTTTTTTTGTATTATATGAATTAGCACTCACAAAGCGAGAGTGCTAACATAAAAAGTTTGTTAACTATAGTTGAATGATAATAATTGAACCCGCCTGTTTCAGGTCGAAGAATTTTCAGAGCGATGATTTTTGATTTGGTAAGGCAAAAACGCAGGTAATCCTTTGTGGATTGCCGAGTATTTTAACGAAGCAAAAGCGAAAATCAGCCACTGAAAATCGGGAGTTTAATTATTTTCTTTCAACGGATTTATATAATTGGGAGGTTAATATAATGAACATTAAACCATTAGCTGACAGAGTTGTTATTAAAATGATTGAAGCAGAAGAAACCACAAAGAGCGGAATCGTTCTTCCCGGTGCTGCTAAAGAAAAGCCACAGGTTGCAGAAATCTGCGCTGTTGGTCCCGGCGGTATTGTTGACGGAAAAGAAATCAAGATGGAGCTTTCCGTTGGAGACAAGGTTTTAATCAGCCAGTATGCAGGCACAAATGTTAAGCTTGACGGTCAGGAATACACAATTCTCCGTCAGGGCGATGTTCTTGCTAAAATCGAGGACTAGTTTTTGATTAAAGACTAATTATGTTTTTCTAATTTGAAAGGATGATTTATAATGGCAAAGGAAATATTATTCGGACAGGAAGCAAGACACGCTTTAGAACAGGGCGTTAACAAGCTTGCTGACACTGTTAAAGTTACACTTGGTCCAAAAGGCAGAAATGTTGTTCTGGACAAAAAATTCGGTGCACCGCTTATCACAAACGACGGTGTTACTATCGCAAAGGAAATCGAGCTTGAAAATCCATTTGAGAATATGGGTGCTCAGCTTGTTAAAGAAGTTGCAACAAAGACAAACGACATCGCAGGTGATGGTACTACAACCGCAACATTACTCGCTCAGGCTCTTGTTCGCGAAGGTCTCAAAAATGTTGCTGCAGGTGCAAATCCTATGATTGTAAGAAAGGGTATTGCATCAGCCGTTGAAACTGCAGTTGCTGAAATTATCAAAAACAGCAAAAAGGTTGACGGAAAACTTGATATTGCAAGAGTTGCATCTGTTTCTGCCGCTGACCCATTCATCGGAGAACTTATCTCTGAGGCTATGGAAAAGGTTACAAGCGACGGTGTTATCACTGTTGAAGAATCAAAAACCGCTGAAACCTATTCAGAAGTTGTTGAGGGTATGCAGTTTGACAGAGGTTATATAACACCTTATATGGTTACTGATACTGACAAGATGGAAGCTGTTATTGACGATGCTTACATTCTTATCACAGATAAGAAAATCTCAAACATTCAGGAAATTCTTCCTATTCTTGAACAAATCGTTCAGCAGGGCAAAAAGCTTTTAATCATTGCTGAAGATATTGAGGGCGAAGCTCTTTCTACAATTATCGTTAACAAGCTCCGTGGAACATTCACCTGTATCGGTGTTAAGGCTCCCGGCTTTGGCGACAGAAGAAAGGCTATGCTTGAAGATATAGCTATCTTAACAGGCGGAACTGTTATCACAGAAGAAATCGGTCTTGACCTTAAGGACGCTACAATTGACCAGCTTGGCCGTGCCCGTCAGGTTAAGGTGCAGAAAGAAAATACAATTATTGTTGACGGTTTTGGAAATCCTGATTCTATCAAGGCAAGAGTTGGTCAGGTTAAAGCTCAAATTGAAGAAACCACATCTGATTTTGACAGAGAAA
>JAZNDY010000340.1:0-4097 GCA_045588295.1 Acutalibacteraceae bacterium | reverse complement strand
GGGCGTTGACGGTGGAGGAGCAGGTTTTGCCTTAACCGTAATGTTGCCGCCTGACATCGTTTCCGTCAACGAACCGTAAACAGCCTTAACGGTGAACTTGCCAAGCTTTTGTGCCGAATTTGTTGCAGCAGGCATTTTGAGCGTTGCAGTATAATCAGAGAAATCAGATTCGTTGTCAGGCGTATCGTTACCCTCGTCATAGATACCGCCGAGTTCAGTCATATTAACGGTTTTGCCATTGAAAGTAACTGTTAATTTTGCGCCTTTGAGCGCAACTGCCTCAACGTTAAGCTCCATACCGCCAGGTAATGTGGAGTCTGTTGACGGAGACACGGATTTAAGGAGTTTGATTTTATAAGTTACTGTGTATTTATAGGTTTTACCTTTGTGCTCAAAGGTGATTTTGTTTTCACCGGGTTTAAGTTCACAGTCAACAGAAAAATCACCTGTTTTTGCCACAATAAGCTTCTGACCGTTGCAGAGAAGGTCATATGCAGGGCTTGACGTGCCGCTGAATGTAACAACCGACTGTTCAACGGTGATTGTGTTTGATTTGTGGCTTGTAATTTCAAATTCTTTATCCAGCAGATAGGTCTGCCTTGTTTTGATATATTCAACCACTGAATCTGCGGCAGCTCCGTTTGCAGAGGTTATCTCCTCATAAGGCGCAAAAACTATACCTTTGCACGCAGGAATACCTGCTGAAGCAGAAATAAGCGCAATGTAATTCTTTGCTGTTTCCGTATCAAAGGAAGACAAGCCGTTAAGGTTGTGGCAAAGCCACAAAGGTGAGCCTTTTTCACTCCAACTGAGCTGCAACTTTGCAAAATCTTCTATACTTGAAGCGTCGTTGGCTTTTTGAGTAATATAAACAAAGTCAGCTTTTTTGCCGATAAGAGAAACAATGTTTTCACATTCTCCTTCAGCGTTTGCGGGTTCAATGCCTATTTCTGTTGCCGCATCAATCGCTTTGATGCTTTCACAGAGCTTTGATGCTTTTTGCACAAAGCCGTCATTTTCTTCGTTAAGACCTGCAATAACAATAAAATCAACGTTATTATTCTTTATGAATTCAGTTATATACGCATCGCCTTTTGAAGCATCAGCTCTGATACCGAAAAAGAGCTTTGCTGTTTTGGCTGTTTCAATAAGAGGAATAACCGTTTCGATGTTATCGGCAGTCAGCTCAAAAATCACGGTGTTAAAACCGTAATCTGAAAAATTTGCAATTTCGTTTGCGCTCTTATCTGAATATTTACCGTAAACCGTTGCAACCACAGAAACGGGTCGCTCGCTTTTGGGTCGGGTTATTGCAGGCTTTGCTGTTACGTCTTCGCTTTGTTGTGTAATCTGTGTCGAGGTGTTTGTGGCATCCTCATTTTTATTTTTGCTTTTGATAAGTATACCTGTTGTAATCAGCGCAGCAACGGTGCTTACGATGGCAACAACTATGCAAATTATCGCTATTTTCAGACCTTTGTTATTTTTCATCTTTTACCCCGTTATTTTGTCATTTCGTTTTTTAGGTTTGTTATTTCTGTTTTGCAGGCAGCCCTGTTAAGGTCTGCGTAAGAGAAAACGGCAAAACCGCTGTAATTGC
Source organism: Acutalibacteraceae bacterium (assembly GCA_045588295.1). Taxonomy (GTDB): domain Bacteria; phylum Bacillota; class Clostridia; order Oscillospirales; family Acutalibacteraceae; genus CAG-177. Next base: position 2,497 of record JAZNDY010000340.1, on the reverse strand, counting down.
TGTTAGCTCTGATGCTTTTGAGTTGTCTGGCAAGAATATCCGTGTTTTGTGTCCATTCATCCCTGCCCGTGCCTGCGTATGCGTCTGATTTAGCGCATTTATATGCTGCGATGCCGCACATAAGTTTCACGCTTGAGTGACGCGGCAGAGATGACCATTGTTTAAGAAGTTTTTCAAAATCCTGTGTCTGATGCTCAAAACCAAAATATATCTGCGGAATAATTATATCTGCATATCCGCTGTATTTAAGCCAGGTGCGGCAGTCTGCGTAAGCTTCATTGAGAGTTTTGTCAATTGTGCCTGAAGGGCTGATGCTTACCGTGAGAGTTGAATCAGCCGCTTTAACTGTTGAATAAAGTGTTGAAACAAAAGAGTTTACAGTTGCGATTCGCCATTTTGAGAGTGTTAAAGAGCCGCCTGAATTTTTGTAAGCCGAATATTGGATTTTGTCAATTTCTTCGCTTGTTGTCGGATAGAAATAGTCGTCAATGTGAATGCCGTCAATATCATATTTACTGATGATTTCACGCACACCGTCAAAAATAAGCTTATGGTTTTCTGCATGTGCAGGATTATAATAAATTCCGTTTGCAAGCACGCATACTCTGCCTTCGGGGTTGCCCGAATCAAGTATCTTTTTGGCAGGGTTTTTGGCACTCAGCAGATTAACGTTGCTTTGAGTGTTGACTCTGAACGGATTAATCCATCCGTGAACGGATATACCGTTGGCTTTTGCGCTTTCAAGTAAAACGGCAAACGGGTCAAACGGAAGAGTGTTGCCTTCTTTGCCTGCAATATATGTTGAATAAGCAAATATATCCGATTGATAAAAAGCATCGGAATTTGCACGCAGATGAACAAATGCAGTGTTAAAACCGTAGCTTTTGACGTTCTGGAACATCTTGTCTGTTATTGCTTTATATTGCGCCCTTGTTTTTCCTGCCGCGCTTGTATAATCATAGCAGCTGATCCATATTGCTTTCATTTCTGCAGGCTTGGGGGCAGGCTTTGCCTGAGTTACGGGTTCAGTCGGTTTTTGCGTGGTTGAAGTCGGCTTTTTTGTTGTTGGAACCGTTGGCTTTTGCGTTGACGGAACGGTACTTTTCTGTGTGGCATTCGTCAGGGTGGCAGTATGTTGATGTGTAACTGATTCTGTCGGTATGGTCGAGCCGGATTCATCTGTCTGCGCAGTCACGAGCAGGGATTCAAATTCCGAAACGGAAACCGACGATATTTCTGTCAGTGCTGTTACGGACAATGTATCAGGCGCGGTTGTGTTGAGTTCAGCGGAAGATTCTTTTGCTGATTTTCCTGCGCTCGGTTGACAAGCGGTGAATGTAAGTAATATAATAATGAACAGCGACGATATTCTTTTCATATCTGTCCTCACTTTATCTCAAGATAGGATGATTAAGATGCCGCAATATCTTAAATATTTTCTCGTTTATTATGCAGCCGTTGCCGCAATTTCCGTTATCATAACGGTTTTTGACAAGGTTGCCGCAAAAAAACGTGCGTGGCGTATACCTGAAGCCACTCTTATGTTTATCGGTCTTATCGGCGGCGCTTTGCCTATGTTTATAACAATGAAACTAATCAGGCATAAGACAAAGCACAAAAAGTTTATGATAGGTCTGCCTGCCGAATTTATTCTGCACGTAATTCTTTGTGTTGCCGCAGTATATTTTATGTTTTTTAAATAATATTGTTTTCTCTTTCCGTGCCGCCTTCCAAAAGCAAGGCGGCATTTGTTATTCTCGATTTTAACTCTTATCAGAGCGTGCTTAAGTCATAGGGCGTCTGCTGATAAACAAAGTAGTTAAGCCAGTTTGCAAAAATAATGTTTGCAGTGCCTCGCCACTCCATTTTTGGTGTTTTTGTTGAATCGTTATCAGGAAAATAATTGTAAGGCACGTCAATAGGCAACCCCTTGTTGACGTCTCTGAAATATTCTTTTGAAAGTGTCTCGCGGTCATATTCAGAGTGACCCGTTGCAAAAAAGTTTCTGCAAGCCATATCGGAAATAAGGTGAACGCCTGCCATATCGGAATAAGAAATAATCTGCAAATCCTTAACAAGAGCAATATCGCTCATTTTGTTTTCCGTATGCCTTGAATGCGGCACGTAAAACTCATCGTCAAGGCCTCTCATAAGCGGATGCAGGTTGTCAAGGCATCTGTGGGGGAATATGCCGAAAAGCTTTTTTTCAAGCGGATACTTTGGCACACCGTAGTGGTAATAAAGCCCTGCCTGAGCACCCCAGCAGATGTGGAAGGTTGAATAAACGTGCTTTTTGCTCCACTCAAAAATTGTGCAAAGCTCATCCCAATAGTCAACCTGCTCAAATTCAAGGTTTTCGACGGGTGCGCCCGTAACAATCATTCCGTCATATTTCTGGTCGCAGATTTCGTCAAATGTCTTATAGAATTTAAGCATATGTTCCGCAGACGTGTTCTTTGATTTATGTGATTTTACCTGCAGCAATTCAACGTCTACC
>JAZNDY010000339.1:0-4899 GCA_045588295.1 Acutalibacteraceae bacterium | reverse complement strand
GATTATGTTGTCACAGAGTTCATTATATATCGTACATTTCCTTCGAGAGGTGATTGAACGCCAACTTCTCTTGCAGCTTCCATCTTGAACTGGTCAAGAGCAGCTCTTGCCTGAGGAACAACTGAATTATTCTTTGACATTTCGTTTACACCCCTTCAAATTCAATTTGCGTTTGCTCTATTATTTTTGCAATCATTCAGGAGTTTATTAATGTTAATTTTTTGATTAATTTGAAAGTTTTGAACAAGAAAACCGCCTCACAAAAGTGAAACGGTTTATAATAACGGGAATCAGATTATGTACTGAGTTTATTATGCGGATTTTCTCATCCGCTTTTTCGCCCTTTGAAAGCCTTAAATTGTTCCTTCTGCTGCCGTTGCTTCTTTGAGTGTTCCCTCTATGTTTGCGATAAGGGAATTACGTCTTTCAATCATGGCGGCGGAATCAACCGGAATTCCTGCATGAAGCTCGCCGGGTTCAATAAAATTAAGTCCGCCCTCATATTCTGCAGGAAAATAACCTTCTTGGGCAAGTTTTTCCCTTTGTTTCAGAACCTCCATGACATATTCGTGCTGCGGATTGTTGAAATCCCAGAACAGATACGGAACAATCATCATAACGAAACCGACAAGGTCAAATATCAGCGGAACTGCAAGAATGTTGAATCTTGCAGAATCTATATAGAGAACGTCCCAGTTTGAATTGAATCCGTTTCTGAGAATGATTACGGGTATTATCAGGCTGACAAATGTTGTAACGGGAGAAATAATCCAGTTAAAAACTCCGCTGAAATTCTCAAGACGCTCACCGGAAAGATACATCTGATAGTCATTCTTTCTGACACCCATATCACTGTCGGCAACATCGGGAATTGAAGTTGCAAGACCTTTGAAGAATTCACACGCAAAAATAACAATACCGCATAAATTCTGTTTTGTCGGAAAAGCCATAATCGTCAGCATTTCTGCTACGGCACTGACCGCGCATATTACAAGCTTTATGATTTTCAGACTTCTGTATGAAAATCGCTTTACAAAATACGGTGCAACAAAGCTGAGAGGCGTTGATCTGAAACTCATCAAAGTTTTCATCAGGGCGTAAATTGCACATTGGGTATACATTCGGAACGAGAAGAAATACATAACGTTTACTATGCTTATCATTCCGTTACCGAACGAATCAAGCAGTGTAGAAATAGTGTTCAGCCAGTTATACTTGTTTTTCATAACCTGAGAAATTCCGTACCATAAGGATATCTTCTGCTTTTTTTCAAGCGGAGGCTGAGGGATTCTCTCTGAAATATTTCTGACACTCAGCAGGGTTAACGCTCCCATGGGAATGAATACTGCAGGAATAACAAACTTATAGAATCGTATGTCGCTGAAGGCAATTCCGAAAATCGGAATTATAATATCAAATATATTCTTTACAAAATGCGAAAGTTTTACAGGCCAGGTTCTTATAAGCATTCTTTCGTGAGGGTTGGGAGAAATATTCTGAGTACACTGCTCAATAACATTATCAAACGGGAACATATCATATACCATAAACAGAAGATATGCCATCCACATTCTGTCTTCAACAAGCTTTACATTGTAAATCGGAAGCCAACCGATAAGGATTATCATAGCAGACTTCTGGACAAAGTTTGAAAACAGCACATATTTATATCTTCCGTATTTGGGAACAAGTTTCTTTCTCCAAAGAATATTACGAAATCCGCCGTATGCGTTCACAAACAGCTGTATGCCGAATATTTTAAGAAAACTTCTTGCGCTTACACCGTTTATTCCGTTAAGAACTTTAACCAATGACAAGGGAAGAAACGCGGAGGAGTCGAACAGTATCATACATAATCCGGCAAGTGAAACTATGCCGTAAAAAGCAAGAAGTTTTCTCTCTGTTTTCTTTTCGAGAATACCGAGATTATCGTTAACGAACCAGTTAAGAACATTCCACAGATAGGTCAGCGGAAGTCCGATGAGAGTAATGACGGAAAACGCAAGATAAGGAAGCTTGTAATGATACATTATGAGGAAACATGATGCACTGAAGCCAAGATATTCAAGAGGAGATTTGATGCTGTAATTCATTCCGACTCCGAAGAATACTGTCAGATACTCTTTGAACGGAACGTAGTTCCCTTTTTCTCTGTCAGGTTCATTCCAATGATTTTTTACATTTTGAAATAAAGCTGTCATTTTACCGTTGCCCATCAGCTTGCCCTCCTTTCCTGACCATAAACAGCCTCTATATCTTTAAGAGAGGTCGTACTTTGTTTCGGAAGCCAGTTTTCGCCAAATTCGATCATATCTTCATTTTCGGCACCGAGATATATTTTTTCGCATCCCAGGTTGCCGAAAAAGGCGTGGTGTCCGATAAACTTTACGCTTTCGGGCACATAAATATATGTAACTCTTTCGCAATACGAAAATCCGTCGGAACCGATTGATTCAACCCCGTCGGGTATTGTAATCGTTTCAAAACCCTTGCACTTGAAGAAAGCAAGGTTACCGATTTCTTTAACTGAAGAAGGAATATCAACATATATCAGTGCTTCGCAGTCGCTGAAACATGAATCCTCAATTTTTGAAACCGAATCGGGTATTACATAGAAAGCATGCTTTGAAAACTGCTTGCCGTATTCTTCGGCATCGGCTGTTGTTTCATCGCCGTATTTTTTTGAAAACTCACTCAAAAATACTTCGGCAGTTTTTTCATCGGAAGGAGCAACACATCCTGCTCCGAGTGCAGCTCTGTACTGATGATTTCTCATAGGATGGAGAATGATTTCTTTCATATCCTTCGAATAAAGAACGCCGTCAACAGAAACGTAGTTCTGATTTTCAGGATCAACTATTACCGCCATAAGGTTTTTGGTATAGTAAAAGCAATGAGGTTCAAGCTTTGAAACATCTTTTCCGATAAATATAAAACGCACATATTCATTACAGCTCATTGAAAATTCGCGCACTTCGGTAACAGGTTTTGACTGATTGGCATTGCCCGATTCATCTCTGACATAATCAATGTGCAGTGTTATATCATCTTCCTTGCCGACAAACTGATAAAGGATATATCCGTTATCTGTTTCCTTGTATGTATATTTGTCGGAACTGATTGAATTAAAGCTGAAAAATAAAGAAAGACCGACAAAAATTGATATTATAATAACAAATAAAACCTTGAATAGCGTGTTTTTTTTGCCTTTCATTTTCAAGTCCGGTTTTTTGTCAAAAAGCGGATCGTAAAGCAAATCTGTTTTGCTGATTGTAATATTGTCAGCCATTCATCTATTCCTCCTTTTTTAGCAGGTACTTAACCACCATTCGGTGTAGGCATCGGGATAGTTGGTTTTGAATCCCGCTATGCCCATATCGCATATCTGCTGCCACCACTCGGGATAATCGCCAAGATTTGAAAACACTTTGATTCCCATAGACTCAAACATTTCAACGTCCTCTTTAGTGAACGCTTCGTTATTGAGACCCACTTCCCAAAGATCGGAGCGTTTAACGAAATCCATTGTTTGTTCATTTATAAAACGGATATTTGCACCCAAACGCAGTCCCTCAGGCTTTCCATTTTTACGGTAATGTTCCTGCATCTCTTCAAGCACTTCCCAGTCACCTGAGAAGAATATGTATTTTGAAACGTTTTCAGATTTTGCAAGAATTTCATCCATGCGGGGACACATACCCTTGCACTTGAATTCAACCTCAACGGTGAGGTCATAGTCAACAGTTGACAGCCATGCATCAAATTCGGGGAAGGTTATCAGATGGGTCACTCTGTCTTCAACGTAATCGGGCGGTGTGATCATACGTCTTCCACCGAAATGCTCCGTCCACGGATAAGGAGGATATTTAAGTTTAAGTGCATTACGATAAGGAATATCAAATTTCTTTATCTGCTCAGCTGTCATATCCAGTAGAACGTCACGGTGCTTTTCAAAAGTCATATAACCCATATTACCGTTATGAGTTATAATTATTTCTCCGTCTCCGCACAGTTGGATATCCAGTTCAATGCCCTCAAAACCGAGTTCTGCAGTTTTTCTGAATGCTTCCAGGGTGTTTTCAGGAGCAAACTGTGTCACACCCGTATGTGCAATTCTCATCGGCATTCCGCAATATTCTTTTTTCATCATTTTTACTCCTTACTTTTTATTCTGCAATAACAGCCACAGCCTGACCCGCTTTGAGGTTAAGAGAAAATTTTTTGTTTTCAACCGCAACGTCGCAAAGATATTCATTGCCGTCAGCGGTGATGATATATACCCTGGCTTTGTCAAATTCAGCATCGGGAACATTCCACTCGCCGTCTTTTCCGTTTTCGGAATATGCGATAAAGATTTTGTTATCTTCCGTTATCGGCAGAATAACGTCGTAACCTTTTTTCAGTTCAATGCCGTTCTTGGTGATTGAAAGTTCATTTCCGCACGTTTCAACACCGTCAGAGAAAGTCACTTTATAACCTTCTTTGTCATTACCCGTATAGCTGAGCCTCTTATATCGGTTAAGATATGTATACGGCACCTGCATTGTGCAGAACTGCCTGATAAACATCGGCACCCATACGTCTTTTTCAATGCCGTTATTCATCCAGATATCTTCACCGTGCACCGTACCGTAGAATACATTTCTCAAAGGCTCAACGTTGAGATATCCGCTGAATTCATCTGCCTGAATATTGATGCAATCGTCGATTGTCATATTGCTCATCCACCAGACGGCAGGGATTCTTCCCAGCGTGCGGATAGGTGCATCGCGCCAGTCTGTATCAATAATTTCAGCACCGCATTTTTCGTAATACTTTCTTATGGGGTGGTTACTCTCGGAGCGTAACGGCATTTCACGGTAAGTATATTCACTCGTAACGTCAATTCCGAGGCTCATA
>JAZNDY010000338.1:0-2811 GCA_045588295.1 Acutalibacteraceae bacterium | reverse complement strand
TAGGTGTTATTCCACTCAAGGTCAAGAACAACAAACTGCATTATAACATTCCTTTAAAATTTTGATTATTTGAACGAATATATATAAACCTTTGACCAGGCAAGAACACGGTCTTTGTTATACTTTTTAGGCATCATTGCACAGGCTGTGGCAACCTTACCTATCTGAGCAACACAGGGCAAAAGTTTTTTAAGAAGATTTGAATCCTTGCAGACCGATTTAATCTTGTTAAGCATATCATTTGGGTCACCATCAAAGAGTTTGCTCACGTTATCAAAATCAGCACCCATTGTGATGTCGCTGTCAGTAACCATACCGCTTTCAAAGCAATAATCGATTTCATCGGGAGTAAGAGTAAGAAGCATACGTCTGCCGCAAGCAAGAGGAGCCAAGCCTGCACCGATTTTTTTGAAATATTCAGTCTGATAGCTCCAGAGTGTTTTAGCGGTAAATTCACAGTTTTTATCAGCAATAACGGTGTTTGCGAGCATTCGCGATGCCTTAAGAGAATTAGCAATACCTGAACCGATAAGCGGAACTGTCATAAAAGCACTGTCACCGATTGCAGCATAACCGTCTGCAACCATAACAGCAAGAGGCTGGCGAACGGGAATTTCAACAAACTGACCGCCTCTAACGATTTCCGTACCCAATCGAGGGTTGGATTCACGAAGAAAAGCCGTAAATTCATCAACTTCTTCCTTGCTTAAGCCATCAAACCTGCCGATAAGCAAATCAGTATAATTATCTTCGGAAGCAACCCAGCTTATACCCTTGATTCCGCCTGCAAAAAGCATAACCTTGAACTTTGCTTCAACCTCTTCTTCGCTCGCTTTATTGAAGAAAGCTCTGAAGATTGAAATCTTGTCGTCACTGCCTGCCGATTTCTCAATGCCGAGGTATTCAGGCAATTTGCTTCTGACCGGAGAATTCATACCGCAAGCATCAATAACAAGGTCACCGTAAACATCCCCGTTAGCGGTTTTGATGCCGGCAACTCTGTTACCAAGCATAATCGGGCCCAAAACTTCGCAATCATACACGATTTTAACGCCTTTTGAAACCGCGTGGTTTATCAGGTGGTCATAAATATCTTTGCGCTCCATTTTGATTTCAAGCTGCTCCTGAGGAACGTGCTGACGCAAACATTTTTTGGAAGTGGGAGCAAAGAAAGTCATATCTTCTTTATATTCAAATTTATCTTCAGGTGGCATAGGTATTCCCGCAAATCCAAGAGCCTCGGGAGCAAAAATATCTGTCCAATCATAACCAAGAGTTCCCTCTTTTTTGACTTCATAAACGGTAACGTCAAATCCTTCAGCTGCAAGAAGCGCTGCTGCTGAAATACCGCCGTGACCGAGACCTGCAACGATGATTTTTTTGTTTTTCATATCTGCAACTCCTTAAAAACAAATCTGAATTGCGGTAAAGCAAAAAATGTTCTTATAAAAAAATATTAAACAAATTATACAGTTTAATTAAAATCAGTATAATAAAATAACGGTTGTTTGTCAAGAACAACCGTTTTATAAAAAAGATTATATTCATATAAATCTGTTTTTTGCTTTTTAATGCGGCGAGTACAATAAAAACGCTCACAAGGAATATGATGATATTTCAAGAGCGTTTGAAGCCGGAGCCACATAATTATAAAGGTCTGTTTTTTGCTTTTTAATGCGGCGAGTACAATGAAAACGCTCGCAAGGAATATGATGATATTTCAAGAGCGTTTGAAGCGGTAATCGCCCATTAAAAAGCAAAAAAATGAACAATGAATAATTTTAAAGGCTTTAAAGTGACCACATAACAATTGTCTCTTGCACAAATTATGTTAAAGCATTTAAACTATTCATTATTCATTAATTAATGCCTCTGATCGCGCAAGCAAAGGCATTCTGGTGCCGGTGACCGGACTTGAACCGGTACGGTGTTGCCACCGAGGGATTTTAAGTCCCTTGCGTCTGCCGATTTCGCCACACCGGCAACTACGGGCTGACAAAAGGGCATATTACCCCCTTGTTCAAACCAACGGAATTATTATAATGCGTTATCATTAATTTGTCAACCAAAATTGCAATTTTTTTGAATTTTATGCTATTGCTATTTGCAGGAAATGCGTGTAAAATATAGCATATCGTCATTTGAAATTTTAAATTAAAGCGGAGGCTTTTATGACATCATTACTAATAAAACTGTTTATCAAGGACGCAGATAACGCGCAAAGCGAAAAAGTTCGTATGAAATACGGCATACTCAGCGGCGTTGTCGGCATAGTTCTGAACGTTATTCTGTCAGTATTCAAAATGGTATTCGGCGCCTTGACGCGAAGTGTTTCAATAATTGCCGACGGTGCAAACAATATTTTTGATGCCGTTTCATCAATAATCAATTTAGTCGGATTCAAAATTTCGGGTAAGCCTGCCGATAAAGACCACCCTTTCGGTCACGGAAGAATAGAATATCTTTCAGCCCTTGTGCTTGCGTTTGTTATTCTGACAATGGGCGTTGAGCTTATCAAATCTTCTATAGATAAATTTTCAAACCCTGAAAAAGTTATTTTCAGTCTGCCTGCCGTGATAGTTCTTGTGCTTTCGGTTTTTGCAAAAATCTGGCTTGCTGCCTTTAACAGCAAAATCGGCAAGAAAATCAACTCAGTTTCAGTTAACGCAGTTGTTGCCGACAGCATCGGTGATATTGCAGCAACAACCTGCTCGCTGATTGCATTGGTAGCATCAAAATTTACGGATTTACCGATTGACGCAGTAATGGGTATCATTGTTGCCGGAGTAATCATTTTTGCGGGAATCGGCA
>JAZNDY010000337.1:0-5508 GCA_045588295.1 Acutalibacteraceae bacterium | reverse complement strand
TGATTATCTTTCAACCTTTCGGGCTTGCTTTGAGCTCGCCCGTTTTGGCTTTGCTGAAGCCGTCTTTAACCCCTGGTAGAACCAGGGGTTTATTTCCACACCTGAAGGCACCAAAAATTCAGGCTTGCAAGGCAAAACCCTGCAAGCCTGTTTGTTTTATTTCTTCACACTTACCGCAGCAAGAACTTCTTTTTTGAAGTCGCCGTAAATTTTGTATTTCTTTGAGAAAATGATGAGTGAAATTAATATCATCACGGGCGGAACAATGAACATCAGAACCGAGATTGCGTTTTTTGCGGTTGCGGTCTGAACGGCAGCGTTGCCGTCATATCCCGTTATGCTGAAGGTTGCATACATTATGATTGCCTGAATGGTGTATGCCATCTTCTGCAAAAAGCCTTTCATTGAGAAGGTGAGAGCCTGGTTGCGTTTGCCAAGCTTGAATTCACCGTAATCAACAACGTCTGCAAGCATAACCGTCTGGTTAACAAACATACTGCCCGTGCCGAGTGAAGCAAGAATATAAAATGCGCCTAAAGCTGTAACGTTGCCCGTGAAGCAATAGCCCATAACAGCCATACCTATGTAGCCTGCTGCCGCCATTGAAAGCGAGAGCTTATAAATTGAGCGGTTGTTCATAAACTTGGAGCAAACGGGAACAACAAGAATCGCAAGCACAGAGCCGACTGTGCCCATTGTTGTGAAGTTTGACTGAAGCTCAAAATCACCCAGAACGGCTTTGAAATAATAACTGCTGATGCCGGATGTCATATAGAAGCCGGCGTTTGAAATCATAGCAAACAGCATAAACACAAGAAGCTGGTCGTTCTGTTTGATAACCTTTAAAGCCTCTTTGAACGAGAACTTTTCAGAGGTTGCAACAACAGTTTTTTCTTTTGTGGAAGCAATGCAGATTAAGGCAAAAACAATAAGACCTGCAGCGGTAATAAGCGACCATTTACCAAAGCCGGTACGCAGAGCGGTGGGTGTCATTGCATCAAGCTCGCTGCCTGCAACGCCGCCGAAATATGCAACGGCAAGAGGTGTGAAAATAGAAATAATACCCTGACCGAGACCTGAAAAAGCTCTTGCAATGGTGGAAATAAGGTTTCTGTCTTTTTCTTCTGTTGCAAACGACGGAACCATTGACCAGAAGGGGATGTCGGCAAGGGTGTTTGTCATACCCCAGAAAACGTAGAGCACGCCTGCGTAAACAAGAAGTTTTGCTGAGTTTGAAGGCAGGTCAGGCGCATTGAAAAGAAGAATCAGAACAATTGCATTAAGGAGCGTGCCGACGAGAAGCCACGGGCGGTATTTGCCCATTCTGGTTCTTGTTTTGTCAACAATCATACCCATCATCGGGTCGTTGATGCCGTCCCAGATACGCGCAAGGGGAGTGAGAATAAGCAAAAACAGCGGACTGATACCGAGCGCATCGGTGAGATAGATTGAGAGGTATGAATAGAACATACCGTAACTCAGGTCAAGACCTACGGCACCCACGCCGTAGCCGAGTTTTTTGCCCAAAGAAACCTTGTTCATAAAAAACTCCTTTCGGATGAATAATACAATAAATATAATACTTCATAAGGCAAAATTAATCAAGCAAAAAAATCCGCCGACAAACAGTCAGCGGATAATTTTTTTATTCTTCCATTTGCTTACCAAGAAACGATGCGGCAATCTGCGCAAGCTTGGTTTCTGTCTGGGTGGGGCAAGAGCCGTTTTCGTGCATTAGCATAACCAGCGCGCCCGAAACGTCGCCTCCGCCGATAATCGGGAATGCAACGGCGGCTTCTCTGTCAAGACCCTCAACAGGCTTCATTCTTTCACCGTCAATAACGCAGACATAGTTTTCGCGTTTTTCCATAACAGATTCAAGACTGCGGCTTACTCTGCGGTCAAGCACCTCTTTTTTGCTCATACCCGCGGCGGCAATAACGGTGTCGCGGTCAGTTACAATCACGGGCAAGCCTGTGCCTCTGAAAAGCACGTCGGCATATTGCGCCGTAATCGATGACAGCTCACCGATGGGCGAATACTTTTTAAAAATAACCTCACCGTCCGCATCCGTGTAAATCTCCAACGGGTCGCCTTCACGGATACGCATGGTGCGGCGGATTTCTTTGGGGATGACGACTCTTCCGAGGTCATCAATTCTTCTGACAATACCTGTGGCTTTCATTTTATATCTTTCTCCTTTTTCAGACAAATCTTGATGTTATTATTTGTGATTCAAGGAGATTTATACTGCAAGATTTACTTTTTAGTACATTGGTTATTGTAATTAAGAGGTTGTATTTTCCAGTTTGATATGTTATTATTATATGAATATTGTATATTGGGAGAACTGTATATGGATATTTTTATTTCATATTCGAGTAAAGACATAGAAATTACAAAACACATATGTCAAATATTAAAGAATCAGGAATTTTGCTACTGGGTTGCTCACGAAAATGGCGATTTTGGGGAGCATTATGCAACAACTATTATAACGCAAATTTCCGAGGCAAAAATCTTTTTAGTTCTTGTGTCAAATGCCTCAAACTTGTCTACCCATGTTATTAATGAAATTAATTCCGCTGTTATGCGTGATAAACTTATTATACCAATCATTATAGATGATGTGAAACTGTCTCCGGCGATGGAATACTATTTGGCTAGTAACCATTACTTGCAATATGCCCATAATAATGAGTTTTCTGTTCAGTTGACAAATAGAATATTATCTTTATTAGGTGTTCAAGCTGAAAATAACAATCAGAATATAGAGGATGAACTTTCAAAAGAATGTGAAGATCTAATAAAAAAAGCCAACAATGGAGACTTGTCTGCTCTTTGTGAAATTGGAAGAAGATATTATAGCGGAACCTATGGCTTAAGCAAAAATCTAGAATTAGCTTTTTCATATTTTTTAAAAGCAGCGCAACAGGAACATTCCGCTGCTCAATGTAATGTTGCTTGGTGCTACGAGGTCGGGGATGGTGTTGAAGAAGATCTAGCCAAAGCCTATGAATGGTATGAGCGTTCTGCAAAAAACAATTGCTCTATGGCACAATACAGTTTAGGGTGGATGTATTCAAATGGTGTCTATGTTCCTAAAAACCAAAGCAAAGCAATTAGTTGGTTCATGAAGGCTGCTGAAAATGGACATGCAATGGCTCAATATAAGCTTGGCATGGCGTATTTGGAAGGAACGGGTGTGGATCAAAATGATATTATTGCCAATCATTGGCTTATGTTATCTGCGGATCAAGGTATAGTATTTTCTCAATATCAATTGGCAGAAAACTATTACCACGGAAGAGGATGTAAACAAGATATAATAAAAGCAAAACAAATGTGGTTACTTTCTGCTGAAAGAGGTTTTGAAAGATCTGCATTAGCACTTGAAAAGTATTATGATATTTATTATATGGATGAAAACAAGACTTTTTTAGCATAGTATACTGCAGCGAGGTGAATTTCACCTCGCTTTTGCTATGTATAGGTTAAAATATGCTGTTTTTCATCAAAAATTTCTCTTTAAAACTATCACGAAACCTCAGTGTTTATGCAGGTTCAAGCGACTTTTATCGGACGGTAAAATTTTATTTAATTGTTGAAAAATGTTGTAGAGTTGACAAAAGTGCGAATAATAATATTAAAACCTCGAAAGGAACGGGTTATGTTCAACTGCCGTCAGGCTTTAAATCCCACCGTTTTTCAAGCTCAAGCATTGCTGCACAACAGGAATCAAACCGTGTCCATGTTGTCAATAACGGGTCAATAAATTAGATTTTTCTGGTAAAACTATTAGTATATGTTTACAAACGTAAAATATTCATAAAAATTTAGTTTTTATAAAACTTTAACTACATAATCTATTAAACAAGGAACGGTTCCCTATCAATGTGAAAAGAGCAGTAGATAACTACTGCTCTTTTTGCGTAAATATAATAGTAATTAGGATAAATAGAAATAGTTGTTTTTTTGCCAGTCAACTATGAGACAAGTAAAAAAGCCTATATTTATCAAGGGTTTTGCGGGCCCGAACATAAAACAATCAAGTTTCAGTCAAGTAAAATTATGCCCGGTATGGCAAATATCGTCTGTTTTTATTTGACGTTGAGTCTTTTGAAATTTTAATGAGTTTATTTTCACATTTATTCAAAAAGCGAGAAAACAAGAGAAAAAACGGAGAAAACTCCCTCGATAAAATCGAAGGAGTCCGACAAATTGGAATTTGTCAGTTATTATTTCTTGTATTCAAATAAGCGATACAGCTTCTTTGATAAGCCGCCTGCATAAAGTTTTGCGAAAATAAATCTTTCAAATCCTTTCAATTCGTCTATGTATTTTTGAGGTATCATTGTGTGTTCTTTTACAAAAACAAGTTCCTCGCTTTGATATGCTTGCGGGTTATCTATACCATAAACCTCGATTACGCCTACATCATTTATAGGGTTTCTTCGTTTTGACATTTTAGCAGCAAAAGAAGTATAAGCGTCCACCAAAAGCGTCAGGTTTTCAAAATGAGCACACAGACTATCTGCCAGATTTTGCATTTCATCAACAGTCAAGTACATACTCACGCCTTCCATAACAACAATTGCAGCTTCCTTTTCCTTAATAGCTGTCAACCAACCGCAATCTCTTGCATCTCCTGCAATCATTTTGTAATTATCCGATTCGGCATAGTATCGTTTTCTTTCTTCAATAACCTCAGCAAAATCCACATCGTACGACTTTTGATTTACAGTTGCTACTCTCAGAACTCGGCTATCCATACCGCACCCAATATGAATGACCACGGCATCTTGTACATCTGCCATCTGCTTTTTTACCCACTCGTCAAATACCGCAGAACGGACACCCATATAGTAGGAAAGCCACTTCGATTTGGATTTTCCTTTGAGTGCAAAACCTTCTGCTTCCCATATTTCTTCTGCTTTTTTATCGTCCAAAAATATTCCCTTTTTACTCACATATGATTTTCCGTGCAAAGGGATATACAATGTTTTAATTACACTGTTCATATGCTCACCTGCAAATTCTTATTTATCTGACCGTCCGACAAATTGGATTTTTGCAAATTTCTGCTGTTAATTCAAAGCTGAGAATTAATCTCAGCCCAGACACGGATGCTGTCTGATTTTGCAATTTCTTTGTTTTGCATAAATCCGCTGTTAACAAAAATATTATCCGTGTACTTTACGTTTGAACAGTATTCTCCGAACCAAAGACTGCCTTGAACGGAAGAGTTGTCAAAGAAATCACCCGTATCGACTGTGTTTTCCGAAAAAACAAGTCCGTTGATGTTGTCTGTTCTCATAAGTGTTGACGGTATATCTTTAAAACTGTTTGAACTGATTTCTATATTTGTGAAAACGGCAGTTTCGGCAGACCTGCCCGCAATATTCGTGCCGATTTCGATTACGGCCCCCCAATCGCTGTAATTGCATTTTTCAAAGGTGTTGTTGCGGATAATCAGGTTATCAACACCCGTGCCTTCCTGCCAGAGAG
>JAZNDY010000336.1:0-5276 GCA_045588295.1 Acutalibacteraceae bacterium | reverse complement strand
GGACCTCTATGCTCCCAAGGCTGACTAATCAATAATCAACCCGATATCGGCTGATAAATAAAAAATTCGCCCTCACCGCAAGGTGGGGGCGATTTTGTTATGTTTTACTTTCGCATCAGATATAAAAATCCCCCGAATGAGCGTTAAAGCACAGTCGGGGGATAACTTTATTTTTTCTTTGTTACCATAGGCACAACAACACATGCCACCACAACAAGCAAAGCTGCAACAACCGCCACAATAACCCAGGTGTTGTTTGCGCTGCCTGTCTGAGCAAGCGTTGCCGCTGCCGTTGGTTCCGCGGCAAACGCAAAGATTGCCGCCGTAACTGCGCTGAGAATCATCAACGCGCAAAGCACAATTGCCGTTATTCTTACAAACAAATTTCTTTTATGCATAATTTCACCTTATTCCACTTTCAGCAATGCTTTCATATCATCGCCGATTTTCTTTGCAACTTCCTTGGATTCCGCTTTACTCTTGCCGCAACCGGTTATATATATCTTGATTTTCGGCTCTGTACCTGAAGGTCTTACAATTGCAAAATTGCCGTCCGGCAACGCGTAGGCAAGAATATTTGACTGCGGCAGATTTATTGCCTCAACAGCGCCGCTTACCGTGTCAGTAACGGTGCTTGTGCTGTAATCATAAACCTTGAGCACAGGCATACCTGCAAGCTCGGCAGGCGGATTGCTTCGGGTTTCGCTCATAATCTGCTGCATTTTAACCATACCGCTTGCGCCCTCATACGGGAGATTATAGAGGTCATCAGTATAATAGCCGAATTCCTTATAAATTTCATTAAGGGCATCAACAAGGGTCATTCCCTTTTCTTTATAATATGCCGCCATTTCGCAAACCATCAGCGAGGCTGAAACTCCGTCTTTATCCCTTGCGTGGGTGCCTATGAGATAACCGTAAGCCTCTTCAAAGCCCATAATAAAGCGATGCTCATCACCTGTTTTTTCAAGGTTTGCGATAAATTCGCCAACATATTTGAATCCTGTAAGCACGTCAACAACCGTGCAGCCGTATTTTGCGGCAACTCTGCTGATAAGCGGTGTTGAAACCAGTGATTTTGTCATCAGCGAGTTTTCGGGCAGAGTTCCTTTTGCCAACCGCGCTGAAAGCATATAATCAGCAAGAAGCACGCCAACATCGTTACCCGTAAGCAAAACGTATTCGTCGCCGTCAAGCACTGCAATGCCCACACGATCGCAGTCCGGGTCTGTTGCAAGCAAAAGGTCTGCTTTATCTTCTTTGGTCATTTCAAGAGCGCACTCAAAAACCTGCTTGATTTCGGGGTTAGGATATGGGCAGGTGGGAAACGTTCCGTCAGGCATTTCCTGCTGTTTCACAACAGCGACGCTCTTAAATCCTGCTCTGTTCAAAACGGTTCTGACGTGGACGTTGCCCGTTCCGTTAAGCGGTGTATAAATAATTTTTATATCGCTGTTTTTGTTTGTTTCAGGATTAATCGGTCTTTGCATAACAAGAGCATAAAATTCTTCAACAAGCTCTTCGCCAACATATTCAATAAGACCTTTTTCAAGCGCTTCATTAAACGGCATACGTTTTATTCCGTCAAACGCATCAACTTTCTGAATATAAGAATAAGTTTCATTTGCTGCTTCATCGGTCATCTGGTAGCCCTTGGGGTCATAGCACTTATAACCGTTATATTTTGAGGGGTTATGGCTTGCAGTTATTACGATTCCGCTGTCACATTTAAGGCGCATAACCGCAAAAGAAACAATGGGCGTTGGAATAAGATGCGGAAAAAGATAAACCTTAACACCGTTTGCCGCAAGAACAGCGGCACATTCAGCGGCAAAAACGTCTGATTTGATGCGTGAATCATAGCCGATAACAACACTTGCATCGTTGCTCTTGCTGTTGAGATAATCTGCAAGACCTTGCGTTGCGCGGCAAACCGTATAAACGTTCATTCTGTTTGTGCCTGCACCCAGAACACCGCGCAAACCTGCCGTGCCAAACTCAAGGTTTTTATAGAATCTGTCCAGAATTTCATTATCATTGTCTTTAACAGAAATCAGCTCGCTCTGAATTTCAGGGTTGTTCTTGGTTTTTTCAACCCAGAGGTCATAGAGCAACTTCACGTCATTCATCCGCAACAGCTCCTTCGGTTTTTTGAGTTTCATATTATACCTATTATATATTACCCCGTTTTTGTAACATTGTCAATCAAAAAGAAAACCGCCCCACTGCTTTCGCAATGGGGCGGAAAATAATTATTGAGTGTTACTCAGAAACCCAACTATTAACCACCTGTGATAAGTGTTTTGATAGCTGTGCCGAGAGCCTTGAAGAGACCGCTGAATGCTTCCCATGTGAACATTTCCTTGGGAAGGAAGAAGGGATCAATTCTGAGTGAAACGTTCTTCCACATTTCTGCTGAGAAGAAGCCGTCCCAGCTGAAGCCGTCAAGCTTGGGAATGAACATAAGAATTATCATTGAGGGGTCAGTGTTGATAACAGCATTTTCCTTATCAGTAATTCTGTTATATCTCCAGTAGTGCCACTTGAAGTTCTTATCAAGTGCCTTTGTGAGTTCACCGCTTACGTTGTAAACTCTGAAGAGGAAATCACTGTTGTGCTTCCACTGTGCCTGGTAGATAAGGTGTGTTTCAACAAGGTTTGTGCCGTTGTCGTTAACGCCTTCGTGCCACTTTGTGGGATCCTTAACGTCTTCTTCGTTTTCAACGTGGTAAACCTTCCAGTCAACAACTACGTGATATTCGCTGGGCTTATCGATAGCGTTAACACCGTAGTTGAATGCTGTTGCCTTAATGCCCATTTCTGATTCTGAACGGTCAACTGTTACGTCCTCACCGTAAACGGGGATGATAACGTCATAATGGCTAATGCTGTTTTCTTTGCCGTTGTTAAGGTCGATGAACAGCTTGAATGTAAGAGTGCTGTAAACAGCGTAGTAGCTCTTACCGCCTGCAACCATACCGCCCTGTTCTGTTGTGCCTTCTGCGTTGTTCCAGGTGTTAGTTGCACGCTTGTAACCGTCGGGTACGGAAGCATCAAGAAGAGCGATATCCGCATCAGACATCAGTTTAGCAGTGTTATCTCTGCTTGTGCCAACGGGTACGGAGATAACGATGGGATTTTCCATATCATAAACAGGGTTCTCAAGAGTGCTGCCGGGTGCCCAGTAATAGAACTTAGCGTCATAGTTCTGAGCTTCCCAAACAGAGTTGATGAGGATTGCTGTTGTGCCTTCTGATGTGGTGTATCCCTTTGCAGCGAGTTCAGCTGTAAGTTCAAAGTTTTCAGGGTCAACTTCGATTGTTGTGCCGCTTACAACCCACTTAACAAGCTTATGGCCTTCCTTACCGGGAACGGGATTTGCCTGTTCTTCGTTTACAACGCCGATTACGGGAAGAGTTGTTTCTTTGCCCTTGTTTGCGCCGTTTGCGAAGATGAATGTTTCTGTTTCAAGGTCAAGAACGTCACCGATGTTCTTAACGCCAACGGGAGCGATGGTCTGACCGTCACTTGTACCGATTGCGAAGCGAACTTCGTATTCCTTAAGTTTGAACTGAGCCTTAACAACCTGCTTTGCGGGCTTGGATGTGTTAAGTTCAAATACGTAGTTAGCGCCTGTTGAATAGTAATCAGCCTGTGCGCCGTCTGCTGCTGCAAACTTATCAAATTCATAGCCTGCTGCGGGCTTGAGAGCTGCTGCAGAATAGGTGATCTTGCCTTCAAATGCAGCAGTTGAAAGTGTCTTAACTTCTGTTGTGTATTTGTCTGTGTATTCGCCTGCGATTTCATCGTAAACGGGAATCTGGAATTCGATTTCGTAAACGGGGAATGCATGGATATAGATAACCTTTGCGCCTTCGAATGCAACTGAGCCCTGGATAACTTCGCTTGAAACATAGTTTTCGCTATATGTCATTGAAGTGTAGTTAGCACCTCTTGCGAATGTAACTTCGCCGTCCCAACCAAGGTCGTTAGCAACGTCAATCTTTGACTTAACTGCCTTGAGCTGAGCCTCTGTGTAAGGAGCTGTTTTTGAGCCGAGTGTGCCTGCACCGTCACCGTAAACAACGAATACGGGAGCCCATTCACCTGTCTTGAAGTTCTTTGCCATGAATGTGATGGAGTCAGGAAGCTGAGTCCACTGTGCGTAGTAAGCTGAATCTTCAAGCTTGGTATATCTGCCAAGTGAGGGTGATGTGCTTACAAGAGCATCTGTTGCAACGTCATACCAACCAGCGAAAGCATAGCCTTCCTTGGTAACAACGCCTGACTGAAGCATATCGTTATACTTAACGTCAACAACCTTGAATGCTTCTGCATCGCCCTTGTTGAGATAGAATGTTGCCTTGAATGTTTTTGCTTCCCACTTAACCTTAGCTGTTGCACCCTTTGTGCTGTCAACTGTTATGGTTGCGGGTTCCCAAACAGGATTATAGCCTTCCTTCTCAGGTGCATACTGAGTAAGGTCGATTTCTTCACCGTAGCCTGCCTTGACAACGAGAGTATCCTCACCGTTAATTGTGCCGCCGTCAAGGTTGATTGTTACGTCAAACTTGTCAGTTGTGAGAATTCTCTGGTATGTAGCACTCTTTGTTACAACAAGTGCTTCGCCGGATACAACTGTATCAACAAGCTTGCCTGTTGCAACGTTAACCCAACCGAGTTCGTCTGCAACTGCTGCGGGAACAGTTATTTCTGTATTTTCTTTATAATCTGCTGATGAGATTTCTGTGCCGTCATTCTCAAGGAATGTAACGTTATACTTCTTAACACCTGTTGATTCGGGTTCGCCGATTGTGAAGGTGTGTGAGCAGTCATCAACCATAAAGTCGTTGATATCATAGAAGTTCTGAACGTTCATTCTCTTTGCGCCTGCGTATTTGCCTTCTTCTGTAAGAGCGTTAACGTTAACAGCACGCTTTGATGTCTTGTTACCTGAACCGTCCTGGTTATCCCAGATGGTGTAGCAACGCTTATCCATCTTAACGAAACCTGTCTTGCCGTCGGGAAGCTTTGTTTCGCCGTCAGGCATAAATTCTCTTACCTTGATGTCGAATTCGCAGAAGTGTTCATCTTCGTCGAAACGGTAAGCGTTAAGGCTTGTTGAGTCACGGCCATAGATGAGGAACCAGAAGTCCCATGTATCTGATTCTGCAAGGGGAACATCGTGGAAGTTTGTGTTAGCGAGCTCTGTGAAACCGGGGATGTTTCTTGCCCACTTTGTGGTGTAGTTATAGTAGTTACCGTTTGCTGCGATA
>JAZNDY010000335.1:0-2081 GCA_045588295.1 Acutalibacteraceae bacterium | reverse complement strand
TTGTTATTGCCGGTGATATTTCTTGGTGTATGAATCTTGAAGAAGGTCTTGCGGATTTCCGTTTTCTTGATTCTTTGCCCGGCAGAAAAATAATTCTCAAAGGCAACCATGATTATTGGTGGGCAACCAAGAAAAAAGCGGATGAGTTTTTTCAAAAATATTCTTTTGATTCGCTTAACATCCTTCATAATAATGCCTATGAATCGGACGGTGTTGCAATCTGCGGCACAAGAGGTTGGTTTTTTGATGCCGAAAGCGATGCGGATAAAAAGGTTGTGCTCCGTGAAGCGGGCAGACTGAAAATGTCCATTGATGCGGCAAGGGCAACGGGACTTGAGCCTGTTGTGTTTCTTCATTATCCGCCGCTCAGCCGTGACAGAAAGTGCGATGAGATTTATAACGTGCTTGTAGAAGAAAAAATCAAACGCTGTTATTACGGACATCTGCATTCGTATTCACACGCAACGGCATTCAACGGCGAGTCCGACGGCATTCAGTTTAAGTTGATTTCAAGCGATTTTTTGGGCTTTTGCCCTGCTTTAGTGACCAAAATTTAAGCAAATTGACCAAAAGTTGCCAAAAATATTTGAAAAAATTAACTAAACATAAGAATTTATAAATATATATAGAAATTTCAAAAATTATTTGCTATAATTTAGGGGTTAGAAAAGTCAAACGGAGGAATTCAAAATGAGTTTAGTATCAGCTAACAAAACAGAAACAAACACCTATGCGGTTGAAATCGCAGTTTCCGCAGAAGACTTCAAGGCTGCTGTTCAGCAGGCTTATATGAAGCAGAGAAAGTCAATCGCTATCCCCGGCTTCCGCAAGGGTAAGGCTCCCCTTATGATGATTGAGAAGCTTTACGGTCAGGAAGTTTTCTTTGAAGACGCTCTTGAAATCGTTTTCCCCACAGCAGTTCAGGCTGCATATGATGAGGCAGGCATCACTCCCGTTGACCAGCCCCGTGACGTTGACGTTAAAACAATGAGCAAAGAAGAAGGCGTTGTTCTTACTTTCAACGTAACAGTTAAACCCGAAATCACAGTTAAAGCATATAAGGGTCTCACAGCTGAAAAAGCAGACTCCAAAGTAACAAAGGAAGAAATCGACCACGAAATCGAGCATATGCTTGACAGAGGCGCAAGAATCGTTGACGTTGATGACAGAGCTGCAAAAGACGGCGATATCACAGTTATCGATTTTGAAGGTTTTGTTGACGGCGTTGCTTTTGAAGGCGGCAAGGCAGAAAAATACAGCCTTACACTTGGCTCAGGCTCCTTCATCCCCGGCTTTGAAGAGCAGGTTGCAGGTCACAGCGTAGGCGAAGAATTTGACGTTAACGTTAAGTTCCCCACAGAGTACGCTCCCGAGCTTGCTGACAAGGATGCTGTTTTCAAGATTAAGCTCCATGAAATCAAGGTTAAGGAACTTCCCGAGCTTGATGACGAATTTGCAAAGGATATGGGCGAATACGAAACAGTTGCAGACCTCAAGAAGGGTATCGAAGAAGACATCCTCAAGAGAAAGCAGGAGAGCGCTCAGAGGGCATTTGAAGATGCTGTTGTTGAAGCTCTTTGCGAAAACGTTGAAGGCGAAATTCCCGAGTGCATGTATGACAACAAGGCTCAGGAAAACATTGATTCTTTTGCACAGCGCGTAAGCCAGCAGGGCATTGACCTTGACACTTACCTTATGTATATGGGTATGGATAAGGCTATGTTTGAAGCTCAGATGAAAGAGCGCGCAGTTGCAGACGTTAAGATTGAGCTTGCAGTTGAAAAGATCATCGAGCTTGAAGGCATTGCAGCTTCAGAAGAAGCAATCAACGCTGAATACACAAAGATGAGCGAGATGTATCAGATTGACGTTGAAAAGCTTAAGGAAATTGTTCCCGAAGCAACAGTTGCTGCTGAACTCAACAAGCAGGAAGCATTCAAGGTAGTTATCGATTCAGCAAAGGCAAAGAAGCCTGCTGCAAAGAGAACAACAAAGAAGAAGGAAGCTGCTGAAGCAGAGGAAGGCGCTGAAGAAGCAAAGCCCGCAAAGAAGCCCGCTGCAAAGAAAACAACCAAGAAGGC
>JAZNDY010000334.1:0-6496 GCA_045588295.1 Acutalibacteraceae bacterium | reverse complement strand
TGCATCAAGCTCTGCCTGAACAAGAGCAAGCTCTTCCGAAAGACCCTTGAAAACACTCTGCTTTTCATTAAGCTGTTTTTCAAGAGCGGTAACCTTATCCTTAAGACCGTCAATCTCATTTGCACGGCTGAGGAAGCCTGTGCCCGAGCCTCTTGAACCGCCCGTCATTGAGCCGCCTGCGTTTAACACCTGACCGTCAAGAGTGACTATCTTGAAGCGGTATGAATATTTTTTTGCCATTTCGATGCCGTTATCAATGTTATCAACAACAGCCGTTCTGGCAAGAAGTGAACCGATGATTTCAGCATATTTTGCATCATATTCAAGCAGTTTATCTGCCATATCAACAAAGCCTTCACAGCTTTCAAGACCTTTTTCAGTGAAGGGTCTTGACTTAACAGACGTAAGCGGCAGGAAAGTTGCTCTGCCCGCTCTGTTATCCTTGAGGTAGTTGATTGCTCTTTTTGCGGTATTTTCGTTATCCGTAACGATATTCTGAATCGCCGCACCGAGAGCCGTTTCAATGGCAACGGCATATTCCGCAGGTGCTGTAATAAGCTGTGACAATGTGCCGTGAATGCCCTTGAGGAAACCTCTGTTTGCTTCTTTGATAACCTTCTGAACACTGCCTGCATAGCCGTCAAGGTTCTTTTCAAGGTCATCAAGCATCTTTATGCGTGCATTCTTCTGGTAAATATCAAGGTTGATTGAGTCGATTTCAGCGCGGTATTTTTCAACCTTTCCGCTTCTTGTGTCAAGAATCATTCGGTAGCCTTCCAGCGCATTTTCATGCTCTGCGGCTTCACCGTTAAGGCGGTCAAGCTCTGCTTTTGCGGCAGCTTCCTCTGCCTTAAGGTTTTCAAGCACCCCGCCTCTTGTTTCAATAACCTCGTCGATTGATTTTATGCGTGTATCAAGTTCTGTGCGTGTTGACTGAGCCGTTGATTTTTCAACTCTGATATCAGCCGCCTTCATTGCGGCAGCCGTAAGCTTTTCGTTGATTTCTCTTGCTTTTTCGCTGTTTTCGCTGTTTTTGCCAAGCAAGGAATTAAGTCTTTCAATCTCGTTTGAAAGCTCCTCTTTTTTTGCGGCAATTTTAGCTTCGTTTGCGGCAATATTATTCTGCGACTGCTCAATCTGTGCGTCTGTTTCTGCGGCAGACTGCTCACTGTCGCCCATATCACCGCTGATTCTTTCTATCGTTTGAGTGTTATGTTCAATTGTGTTTTTCTCAACGGCAATCTTACCGTCGATAACCGCCGCTTCCTCTTCGCTTTCGGAAATAGTCTGGCGCAGGCGCTCAATCTCAAGCGTTATATCCTGGCTTTCTTTAACGGCGGCCTCTGTTTTTTCAACAATTTCGATAAGCTCGTTTTCCGTCAGCTCATACTGTGAGGTTGCAAGCGAGAGCTTATGCTCCTGCTCCTTAAGACCGTTTCTTGATTTTTCGATTGTGTGAAGCCACAAGCCGATTTCAAGAGTTTTCTTTTCATCTGCAAGAGCAAGGAATTTGAGAGCCTTTTCGCTCTGTGTTTTAAGGGGGCCGATTCTGCCCTCAAGCTCTGCAAGAATATCTCTCAGGCGCACAAGGTTTTCTTCTGCCTGGTCAAGTCTGCGGTTTGCATCAGCGCGTCTGTAACGGAAATGCGAAATACCTGCAGCTTCTTCAAGCATATCTCTTCTTTGTGATGAGCGTGCGGAAACAAGGTCTGCTATTCTGCCCTGACCGACCATTGAATAGCCGTCACGGCCAAGACCCGTATCCATAAACAGTTCGTGGATATCTCTTAAACGGCAGACCTCACCGTTGATTTTATATTCACTTTCACCTGAGCGATAATAACGGCGTGTGACCGAAACCTCGTCTTTATCGTTATTAAGTCCCCTGTCGGTGTTATCAAGGCGCAGAGTAACCTCAGCGTAACCCAGCGCTTTTCGCTGGCTTGTGCCGCCAAAGATAACGTCTTCCATCCTTGAGCCGCGCAGAGTTTTGGTTGACTGCTCACCCAATACCCAACGCACACCGTCGGAAATGTTGCTCTTGCCCGAGCCGTTAGGTCCGACAACGGCGGTTATGCCTTTGCCGAATTCGAGCACGGTTTTATCGGGAAACGATTTGAATCCCTGCATTTCAAGTGCTTTTAATCTCATTTAATCACCTTATCACCGCAATCTCATATTTCGGCATTCCGTCCCGTCCTTCAACGGTGCAGACGTAACCGTGAGTTTGCAGTTTTATCAGATTTTCTTTCTTTTGCCCTGTCATTTTGGATATTTCTTTTTTATTGACCGCAAGCGTATACCTGCCGCAGTCAAATTCACGGAGTTTGCCAAGCGCAATATCATAATATATTCTGCTCTCGCAAATCTCCCTGAGCGCCGGATGATAAGCTCCGCCGGCATAGTCCTCTTCAACCCCTCCGCCTGAATGCAGACCGACTCTGATAATCTTTATGTCTGCCTCTTCAAACATCGGAATAAGCTTTGCACAAAGCTCTGCCGTTTCATCAACCCCCTTGGGGATAAACGCGCCGCTCAGCATAAGCTCGTGAAGCCTTGTCCCTTTTATAACAACAGTCGGATAAATTCTGACTGTATCCGGCTTCATTGCAATTATTTTGCGCGCGGTTTCAAGGCTGTCTGCATCTTCAGAGCCGTAAAGCCCCGTCATCATCTGCAGACCTGTTTCAAAGCCAAAGCTCTTGAGCGATTTAACGGCATCCTCAACCTGTTTTGCGGTGTGACCTCTTTCGTTAAGCTCAAGCACCCTGTCATCAAGGCTCTGTGCGCCAAGCTCAACTGCCGTAACACCGTATTTTTTGAGAGTTGAGCAGATATCTGCATCAATCCCGTCAGGTCTTGTTGAAATCCTTATGCCTTTGAAAACACCCTTTTCAACATATTCATACGCCGCTTCAAGCAGGGATATCATATATCCCTTTTCAATCATCGTGAAGCTGCCGCCAAAAAAAGCTATTTCGCCGCCTGCCGCTTCACTTGCCGAAAGTGATGCAACCGCGGTTTCTGCCGCTGAACGCACTTCATCGGGCGTTATCTCTTTCTGACTGCCCGATATACTTCTCTGGTTGCAGAATGAACACATATGAGGGCAGCCCTTATGCACAACAAAAAGTGCCACGTTTATATGCTTCATTTTATTCCCATAAGCTCAAGCGCTTCCTTTGCCGCAAACTGCTCGGCAAGCTTTTTGCTCTTGCCTGTGCCTTTACCGATAACGTTGCTGTTAAGATGAACCTCAACGGTAAACGTTTTTGCGTGGTCAGGGCCCGAAGAATCAGTTACAACGTATTCGATGCGCTCTTCGCGGTTACGCTGAATAATTTCCTGAAGGGTTGTTTTATAGTCCTTTGCATTATCGTTTTCATCATGGCGGGGAACAAAGCGCAAAACCAGCTTGCTTGCTTCTTCAAGACCGCCGTCAAGATAAATTGCGGCAAGCACCGCTTCAAACGCATCGGCAAGAATAGACGGTCTTTCTCTGCCGCCTGTTCTGTCTTCACCTTTGCCCAAAAGCAAAGCTGAGCCGATATCAAGCTCCTTTGCATAGGAGCAAAGCGCTTTTTCGCAGACCTTTGCTGCTCTGTGCTTTGTCAGTTCGCCCTCAGGCATATCAAAATTCTGGTAAAAATATTTAGCCGAAACAAAGCCGAGAACCGAATCGCCAAGAAATTCCAGTCTTTCGTTGCAGACTGTTTTTTCGCTTCTTTCGTTTGCATATGAGGAATGGGTCAGCGCCGTTTCAAGAAGTGAAACGTCCTTAAAGCGGTAGCCGAGCTTTTCCTGCAGGCTTTCAAGTTTTTCTTTCATCTGAATCACCTTGTGGGTTTGATATTACTCCGCAAGCTGCTTTTTAAGGGCTTCAAGCCCTCTTTCGGCAAGTGCTTCGTAACGCAGTTTTTTATCTCTGATTTTTGTTTCAAGCGGCGGAAGCAAACCGAAGCTTGCGCCCATCGGCTGAAAGTTTTTGACGTTTTCGTCACTTATATATCTTGCAAGTGCGCCCGAAATTGTAAGCTCAACGGGCACAAACTTTTCTTTGCCGAGAATACGGTTTGCGGCATTTATGCCGGCAAGAATACCTGCGCAGGCAGACTCCATATAGCCCTCAACGCCTGTTATCTGGCCTGCAAAATACAGACCCTCTCTTGCTCTGAAGCCGAAATCATCACCAAGCAAACGCGGTGAGTCGATAAAGGTGTTGCGGTGCATAACACCGTAACGCACAAATTCCGCATCCTTAAGAGCAGGAATCATTGAAAAAACTCTTTTCTGCTCGCCGAATTTGAGGTTGGTCTGAAAACCGACAAGGTTATACATTGTGCCTGCCTTGTTCTCTTTGCGGAGCTGGAGATTTGCCCACGGTCTGTGGCCTGTTCTGGGGTTAACAAGACCTGCAGGCTTCATCGGACCGAAACGGATTGTATCGTGCCCTCTTGACGCCATAACTTCAATCGGCATACAGCCCTCATAAACACCCTTGCGCTTGTCAAACTCGTGCGTCGGTGCACTCTCTGCATTTATCAATGCCTCATAAAACGCCTCATATTCATCCTTGTTCATCGGACAGTTGATATAATCGTCAGGCTCTCCCCTGTCATATCTCGACTGCATAAATGCGTTTTCAAGGTCAATACTCTCTGCAGTAACAATGGGTGCCGCCGCATCAAAAAAGCTGAGGTTGCCGCCGCAAAGCTCTTTGATTTTTTCTGAAAGAGTTTCAGAAGCCAGAGGCCCTGCGGCAATTATAACGTCACCGTCGGGAATTTCCGTTACCTCTTCCCTGATAACGGTTATTTCTTTGCGCGAAAGGATTTTTTCTGTCACAAGAGCAGAAAACTTGTCTCTGTCAACAGCAAGCGCACCGCCTGCAGGCACTGCGGTTGCCTTTGCGCACTCAACGCAGAGTGAGCCCATAAGCTCCATTTCTGCCTTAAGCATACCTGCCGCACAGCCAAGGCGCATTGCTTTGAATGAGTTTGAGCAAACAAGCTCTGCAAAGCCTTCATTTGAATGGGCCGGAGAAAATCTGACCGGCTTCATCTCATAAAGCTCAACTTCAATCCCTCTGTTTGCAAGCTGCCAAGCTGCCTCAACGCCTGCAAAGCCCGCTCCGATAATTTTAACCTTATTCATCATCATTCTTTTTCTTGCTTGCCGCTTTTTCATAACCGCAGCCCTTTGCCATACAAACAAGCTTGCCGCCCTTCTTTTTGAAAAGAGCCTTGCCGCATTCGGGGCAAGCCTTGCCGGCAGGAGCGTCCCAGCTCATAAAGTTGCACTTGGGCCATTCGCTGCAGCCATAGAAAACGTGGCCTTTTTTGGATTTTCTTTCAATAATTTCGCCGCCGCATTCAGGGCATTTTGAGCCTGTGTTAACAATAAGCGGCTTTGCGTTGCGGCAATCGGGGTAACCGGGGCAAGCAAGGAATCTGCCGAATCTGCCTGTCTTGATAACCATCATTCTGCCGCACTTGTCACAAGGAATATCGGTGATATCCTCTTCAAGCTGAATCTTGACGTTTTTCATTTCTGACTTTGCTTTATCAAGTGTCTTTTCAAAGTCTGTATAGAATTCGTCAAGCATCTTAACGTAATCAACGTCACCGCTGCCGACGTGGTCAAGGTTTGTTTCAAGCTGAGCTGTAAACTTTGTATTTACGATTTTGGGGAATTTATCCTTGAGAAGGCCTGTGATTGCAACGCCGAGCTCTGTGGGCACAAGCTGCTTGCTCTTTCTCTGGATATAGCCTCTCTTGATGATTGTTGAGAGGATAGTGGCGTACGTGCTGGGACGGCCTACGCCGTTTTCTTCAAGCTCTTTGATGAGTGAAGCTTCTGTATATCTTGCGGGAGGCTGTGTGAAATGCTGATTTGCGTTAAGCTCACGGATTTTAAGCTTTTCGTCAGCCTTGATTTCAGGCAGTACGCCTTTTTCCTGGTCCTCCTCTGCAAGCTCGTAAAGCTTTGTGAAACCGTCAAACTTAACGGAATAACCGGCTGCCGTGAAGAGGCAGAATTTATCGCCGTCACTTTCTTTGTGCGCAACAATTTCCGCTTTAACCGTGTTCTGAACACAGCTTGCCATAAGGCTTGCCATAAAGCGCTTCCAGATAAGAGTATAGAGCTTATACTGGTCAGATGTGAGGCTGCTCTTAACCTGCTCGGGTGTGAGCGAAGGAACAGAAGGTCTGATGGCTTCGTGGCCGTCCTGTGCGTTTGCTCTGGATTTATAATAAACAGGCTTTTCAGGCAGATATTCGCTGCCGAATGCCTCGGCAATATAGCTTGTTGCAGCTGCTCTTGCTTCTTCTGAAATGCGAAGCGAGTCAGTTCTCATATAAGTGATAAGACCGCTCATACCGATGCCCTTAACGTTAACACCTTCATAGAGCTCCTGCGCTGCTCTCATTGTTCTTTCTGCCTGGAAGCCAAGCTTTTTTGAAGCTTCCTGCTGAAGAGTTGAGGTGATAAACGG
>JAZNDY010000333.1:0-1730 GCA_045588295.1 Acutalibacteraceae bacterium | reverse complement strand
CCCGCTTTGCAGTCCATCTCATCGCAGAAATACGTTCCGATTTCGCCTGCTTTGTCGTAATATTCCAAAGCCTCATCATATTTCTTTAGATTTTTTGCGATATCACCGCCGTGAATATACATCCGCCAATCATCGGGGAATTTTTTGATTGCATCTTTGAAAAGATTATAGGCATCATCATATTTTTCCGCCCAGATAAGTGCAACAAGAAGGTTGTCTGTTTCTCTCGGATTATCGGGATTTGATTTTGCTTTTTCTCGGAGTTCTGAAATAATTTCATCTTCTTTTTTCAGAAGAAAGAACATCCATATTCTCTGCATACAGGCAATATGATAATTCTCCGGGTCATCATTAGGGTCATCGCTGACCGCTTTGTCATACCATTCAACCGCAATATCACGGCAATAGTTCATCATATACATATGAATCCAGCCGTACTGCCACTTGTCCGCTGTTGAAAGCGTACCCTGCTTTATCAGCTTTAAGTATTCGTTTCGGCAGCGCATAAAGTCCTCAGGGTCACGGGAATTTTCGTAAACCGAGGAAAGGCGTTGCGCGTAGTTATCGTAGGCTACGGTGCTTTTCTTGTAAAAATCGTCAACAGTCACTTCGTACAGCCTTGCAATTTCGGGCAGCAGAAGTACGTCGGGCAGGGTAGTGCCGCATTCCCAGCGTGAAACCGTGTGCGAGCTGACACCGAGCTTATCCGCAACAAACTCCTGCGTGTAATTTTTGCGCTGTCTGAATTTTTTTAAGTTATCCGAAAATAAGGTGTTCATATCAAAATTTCCTTTCAGTTTTTCAGAAGCTTCTGTTTTGATTATACACCTTTGCCGCATAAAGTCCACATCGCATTTTGTGACCACACTCGCAGAATTTGTTCAGTTTTGCAACTCAACTGTACAGTTAGTTATCAACTTTACTTTTTTTTGCAACGCAAACCTTTTTTAGCTACTATTGAGCAAACAATAAGGATTAATAAAACAGCCCATATTCCATAACCCAAAAGCAAATGATTCGTATACCCGGGTGTATAGATTATAGGTTCAAATATCATAAACGGAGTAATTGCACTGATAAAATGAAGAACGGCAATAAGGACAATATAGGTAACCCAGAAAGTTATCAGCCACGGATGTTTTACGTTTGACGCAAGAAGAATACCAAGTAAAACAACTGCACCCGGTATAATTGCCGCTATATAGCCGCCTGTTATAATCATAATAAATGCCAACACGGAAAACAGCACGGCAAGAACTATACCGACATATTTTCTAACTATTTTTTCACTGACTTTTGATTGATTACCGTTATCTTCTTTGACATAAATATATATCGGCTCGTTTACGCCTTCCTCACCTTTTAAAATATAATCAACAGACACTTTAAAAATTGTGCTGAGCTGAACAAGCTTTTCCGTTTCGGGCATACACATACCGTTCTCCCATTTTGAAACCGTCTGCCTTGAAACATCAAGTCTGTCAGCAAGTTCACCTTGAGATAGATTATTACTGTTTCTGAGTTTATAGATTCTTTCACCAAAATCTGACATGAACATCAGCTCCTTTCAATAAAAATTTTATCACAGCTGAAGTAATTATGTCTATCAATTTCAGTTTATAATTTAGCAACCTCAGGTTGCATATTAAGATTCCGACCCCAAAACTGCCTGACGGTAATTATATTCTATTCATCAAATTTCCAGCCGTCTGCAATAATATTATCGTCAG
>JAZNDY010000332.1:0-8389 GCA_045588295.1 Acutalibacteraceae bacterium | reverse complement strand
TGTTCTATAAGCGCCGTGACTATTCCGTTATCATTGACGGCAGAAACCCCATTGTTGCCCACGAATTCCTCGGCACAAACGTTGAGGGCAAAGACGTTATCATCATTGATGATATGATTTCTTCAGGTGATTCAATGATTGAAGTTGCAACAAAGCTCAAGGAACTCAAGGCAAACCGTATTTTCATCTGTGTTTCTTTCGGTCTTTTCTGCAACGGTCTTGAAACATTTGACAAAGCATACGCAGACGGTCTTATAGATAAGGTTTTCACAACTAACCTCATCTATTCATCACCTGAGCTGCTCGAAAGAGAATGGCACGTAAGCGTTGACCTTTCAAAATATTGCTCATATATTATTGATACACTTAACCACGATGATTCAATCAGCGGTTTACTTGATCCCAAAGACAGAATCAACAAGGTTCTCACCAAATACGGCTTCAGAAAAGAAGGCGAATAATAATAAAAATTACCGCCGGGTTTCACTCGGCGGTTTTATTAGTTAATGACGTTGCCCGATGTATAAATAAGTAAGGGAGTATAGTATGCAGAACAAAGAATTGAAGTTCACAAACGGTAAATTCAGAATTATGCAGATTGCTGACACTCAGGAATCTGCAAAGGTTTCAATTGACACAATCAGATTCATTGCCGCAGCAATAGAAAGAGAAAAACCTGATCTTGTTATCTTTACAGGCGACCAGATAAAAGGTTATTCCTCAAGCTTTCACGGCAACAACGGCGCAAAAAACGTTAAACGCGTTATCAAAGAGTTAATTGCTCCTCTTGAAATGAGAGGCGTACCGTTTGCAATGACGTTTGGCAACCACGACGGTGACTCTGCCCTTTCGAACGTTGAGCAGTTTGAAATATACAAAGAATCGCCTATGTTTGTTTATGCTGAGGGTGTTAACAATGAAGACCCCGCAACATATTACCTTGAGGTTAAGAATGATTCAGATGAAGTCAAACGTCTTATTTATCTCTTCGATTCGCACGCAAAGGCAGAAAACGGAGGATACAGCGCTGTTCTTCCCTATCAGCTTGAGTGGTACAGAACCGTCCGTGATTCATATGAATCCCCCCTGCCCTCAATTGCATTTCAGCATATACCTACGCCCGAATATTTCAACGTTATCAAAAGGGTTAAGCGTTTTTCAAGCGGTTCAGTGAGGGCATACGGCAACCATAAAAATGAATGGTACGTTCTTGACCGCCATAACCGCACACTGCGCGATTTTATGGGTGAAACACCTGCCGCACCTTTTGAAAACAGCGGTGAAATTGATGCTTTCCTTGAAAAGAAAGAGGTTGAAGGTCTGTTTGTGGGGCATGACCATAACAACAGCCTTGTTGCTGATTACAAGGGAATTAAACTCGGTTACACACAGGGCTGCGGCTTTAACGTTTACGGCCCCGGATATAAAAGAGGTGTCCGAATCCTTGACCTTGATGAAAACGGCGGATTTGAAACCAAAACCGTTATCTACAGTGAAATCTTTGACAAATCAGATGTTTCAAACAAAGCAAAATTTGCACTTTATTCGTATGCACCCACAAGCGTTTCAGCTGTCGTTACAGCAGTAAAAGAGGCTGCAATTGTTGCCCTCAGCGTTGGCGGCGTTGCTTTTGCGGTTAAGATGATTAAAAAGAATAAGAAGAAAAAGAAATAAATTACAGCATAAAAATGATCCCCTGACATAATGTCAAGGGAGCGTTTTGTTTTATACTGCTTTGAAATATTTTTTAAAGCTTGAGCCGTCATCATCGTCGGTATATGTCAAGCAAAGACCTGCATTCATAAGCAGCGCACCTGAATATACCTCACCGGTTTCTTCATCACGGTAATATTTTTCAGGGTCAAGACCTTTAAGTTTAAGAACAAAAACTTTTTCATAAGGCTCACGCATAACGACGCTTGTAACAAGAGCTTCTGATTTATCCTCAGCAACAAACATCCACGCCGCTCTGTAAGCATTTTCAAACGGAGATATGAGTCTGTAAAGCTCACCGAAATGAATAACTTCATAATATTTATGATATTCGGCAACCTGTGCTCTGACAAGCTCTGCATCTTCTTCGGTATACTTATTGGGGTTGAGTTCATAACCAAACGAGCCCCAGAGAGCAACGTTGCCCTTTGTATCATAGCCGGTTCTTCTGCTTGCAGAAACGTGAGCACCCATTGCAGATGCAGGATAGCACATTGAGGTACCGAACTGAATCATAAGACGTTCAATAGGGTCTGTGTTATCACTTGTCCATATCTGCGGTGAGTAACAAAGCATAGCAGGGTCAAAGCGTCCGCCGCCGCCTGAACAGTTTTCAATAAGCATATCAGGAAAAGCTTTTGTGAGCCTGTCCATAACCTCATAAGTGCCGAGAACAAAACGGTGAAACACTTCCTTCTGTCTGTCAGCAGGAAGAATTGCAGAACCGACCTCGGTAAGGTTACGGTTGAAATCCCACTTGAGATAATCAACCTTGTTAACAGAAAGAACTTTATACATTTCATTGAAGATATAGTCACGGACATCCTGCCTTGAATAGTCAAGAACATACTGATAGCGTGCAATTGACTTTTCTCTGCCGGGAACGTGCAGACACCAATCAGGATGAGCACGGTAAAGGTTGCTGTCCCTTGAAATCATTTCAGGTTCATACCAGATTCCGAACTTAAGACCAAGAGCATTGATGCGCTCAATAAGATTTGCAAGTGTACCGCCAAGCTTTTCTTCATTAACCTGCCAGTCGCCAAGCGAGCTGCGGTCATCATTTCTGCAGCCAAACCAGCCGTCATCCATAACAAGCATTTCAATGCCGAGTTCTTTTGCTTTTGCGGCAAAAGAAACGATTGTATCACCGTCAAAATCCATACCCGTTGCTTCCCAGTTATTGATAAGCAAGGGGCGTTTGATGTTTTTCCACTTACCTCTGACGAGGTGATTTGAATAAAGCTTATGGAAAGTACGGCTCATCTCGCCGATACCGTTTGCGGAATAAACCATAACCGCTTCAGGAGCACTGAACGAGCAACCGGGCTCAAGCTTCCATCCGAATGCTTCGGGATTGATACCCATAAGCAATCTGGTTCCGCCATAGCCGTCAACCTCAACGTCAATTGCAAAGTTGCTGCTGTAAACAAGGTTAAAGCCGTAAGCATTGCCGAAATCCTCTGTTGTGTTGTTATCAACAAGAGCTGCAAAAGGATTCTGGAAATGGCTCGAAGAGCCTCTGCGGCTTGAAACACCCTGTCTGCCATAAGCAAGAGGACGTCTCTCCTCGTTTCTTTCTTTGCCCCACTTACCGTAAAGTGTAATAAGATCAAAACCGTGCGTAATAAAATCTACGGAGCAACTGTATACTTTTTCAATATCAACAGTTTTGTCTGTGGGGTTAACAATTTTTGCGCTTCTGGTCATTGCACCAAGCTTTTCAAAAACAGTGTAATAAAGAACGGTCTGAATACCCGTTACGCTGTCCTCGGTAAGAATTTCAAGAGTTGAAGCATCAGCATCGTCTTCAACATAAAGTGAGGGAAGCCCATCAATTGCAGGTTTGCCGCTGTAGATTTTATGCGATTTATAACGCATATCGGTTACGTTGTTACCGTCTGCATTTCGTACTGCAACAGCACAGCTTCTGAAATCGCCGCTGCCTTCGCCCTGATATTCAAGAGGACATACATCAGGTGAAAAACGTCTCTCTTTTACGTTGATATTATCAGGGCTGAAAGAAGCAAACGGACTTTTGAATTTAAATTCCTTTAGATTTGTATCAGGAATTCTTGCACCGTAGTAAAGATGTGCAAGATAGTTTTCTTCAAACACTTCTATAACGTAGCTCGAAGTTGACGTATCAAGTTTGAAAATACGGTTTGCACTGTCAAAAATGATAGGCATATCAGATATTCTCCTTTATCATTGCGTTAATTTTTTCTCTGGTTTCAATAAGCCATTCAGCCTCACGAGGATAGCTTGTAAAGCTCTCTAACTTTACAGCTTCGTTGGCAAGAAAATCTTTAACTTTTTGCTTACCTGCTTTATTTTCAAGGGTTTGGAGCGCCATCATATCCTGGAAAGCGTCATAAAAAACCTTAAGACGGAGGCTGGCAAGGGCATCACCTTTACAGGATGGATAAACAACAAAAGAGTCACCTGAAGGGAACCTTCCGCCGGCATCGGTAATTTTATAAGGGTCAATCGCCTTAACCGAATACTGCAGATTATAGAAGTTATATCCCCAATGCAAAAAGCCTTTGACGTCGTATTTATACAGCAGCATTCCGAGGATTCTGTTACGTTGTGAAGGCATAGCCATAAAACGGTTAGGCACATTGTCTTTATATTGGCCACAGCAATAATATGTCCATAATTCAGGAACGTTGCCTGCAAATGCCTCAATGTGGTCTTCGGCAGGCACAGGTAATTTAACCGCACCTGTTTCATAAAAATCATAGTCAGAAAGTGCATCAATAAAACGCATACCCTCAAAAATATTATGAACAAGAGCTGCTCTTTTTTTGAACGTTTTGAGGTGGCGGATTCCCGGCTCGTCTGAAATATGGAAAAAACATTTTTCCCTTAAGCCGTTTTTATCTATGAACGCAACTAATTCAGCACCAAATGCACGCAGAAAATCGTCATACTTTTTGCTTGAAGTGCGTGTTTTCCAGCCAAATATCTTCTTTTGTCTTCCTTTGCTGTCTGTGGCAACAATTTTAGGTGCGTGCTTTGCACCCCACTGAGTAAAGAGATGGCTGATTTCAAAATATTCCACACCGCAATCAAGGCACATATCAATCCATTTCTGAAGATTTGAGAAATTAAAAGTATAACGTTTGCCGCTTCTCTTAACGTCAACAAGCTGAACGGTTCTTCTTTCGCCGCCAACCTTTGTGTCAAGCGGAGGAGTGAAAACAGGAGTCAGAATACAGTTAACACCGTGGTCGACGGCAGTTTTGATGAAGTTTCTGTTTATGCGCCAGAATTCATCGCTCATAGGTTCAACGTTATAATAATTGCAAAGGCAATCGGCGTGATACCAGTTAGTATGAATAAGCGACTGCTTAACAAGGCAACAATCAATAACTTCTATATCTATCCCACTCTGTGCAACTGTAATGCCGTTTTCTGAAAACACAACGTCAAGAACGGATTTGCCCGTTATTTTTTCTTGCGGTGAAACCTCAATCCATACGCTGTACCACTTACCTGCTTCAACGGATATTTCACCGTCAATCGGTTCGAGTACATCCGGATACATACCCGATGTTTTGCGCAGAAAGAAATCGTCAGCATCATCCATGCACGCAGTGCCGACAGGCACGTCTTTTACAAAATAAAGTTTTGAAAAACCTGCAAGGTCACCTTTTAATGCAACCGAAAGATTTGTGTTTTTTTCAGGGCAAAATGCTGCCTGAAAGGATGCTCTTTCATTTTTAAGCATTGAAAAGCTTTCAAAAGCTTTTGCTTCAGGTTTTTCGTCAGCAAAAACTTTTTCAAGCGAGCTGAGAAGAATCAAATCCATAAGTTAACCTCCGCAAAACTTATTTGCCGCTCATTCTTCTGTCTTTTTCAACAGTTTTATCAACGGCGGTTATAACAGAATTTTCAAAACCTGTTTCTTTAAGACTGCAAACACCCTCGATTGTTGTACCTCCCGGTGAACAGACGTTTCTGATAAGCTCACTGACAGCCAGAGGACTGTCAAGAAGCATTTTTGCACTGCCAAGCATCATCTGCGCCGCAATATCCTGCGAAACCTTTGCAGGCAAGCCGTATTTGACACCTGCTGCAGCAAGTGCATCAGCAAACATATATGCAAATGCAGGCGCTGAGCCGGCAACAGCCGTGAAAGCAGAAAAATATTTTTCTTCAATATCAACAGCCTTACCGAAGCAGGAGCAGAAATTAAAAACAAAAGCTTTATCTTCATCGGTTGCCGCTCCGTTTACACAAAAAGCGGTCATTGATTCGCCCACTGCAGCATTAATATTGGGCATAATGCGAATAACTCTGGCATTATATCCGAAGCTGTCAAGAAGTTTTTCTGTTGTTGTGCCTGCGGCGGTTGATATAAAAAGTGGATTGTTTGCCGAAGCCTCATCTTTAATCGATTCAATCAGAGCTGCAATATCCTTGGGCTTGACGGCAATAACA
Organism: Acutalibacteraceae bacterium; assembly: GCA_045588295.1. Lineage (GTDB taxonomy): Bacteria > Bacillota > Clostridia > Oscillospirales > Acutalibacteraceae > CAG-177. Next base: position 2,227 of record JAZNDY010000332.1, on the reverse strand, counting down.
ACTTTTTCACAGTTTGCGGAAATTTCGTTTGCCGATGCAAAAGCCTTAACGCCAAGCTCATTTTCAAGCATTGCTGTCTTTTCACTGAAAATATCAAAAATTGCAATCTCATTCGCCTTGATCATTCCCGAAGTGACTACACCTCTGAGAATAGCCGTTGCAAGATTGCCGGTACCTATAAAGCCTAATTTCATAATTAAAACTCCTTTGTTTTAACTGTTGAGAAAAAACGGAACACCGTCTTTACGTTCTTTATCAAGAGTTAAAAGCGCAGAGCGGCAAACTCTGCGCTTTTTGATTTTAAAGCTGTGATGTGCAGTTGGGGCATCTGGTTGCTTCAATAGCAATTTCACTCTTGCAGTAGGGGCATTCTTTTGTTGTGGGCTCTGCGGGAGCTGCTTCTTCCTTTTTCTTTGCTTTTTCTGCAACAGCATTAATGATTTTAACAATGCAGAAAACAACAATTGCCATAATAAAGAAATTAAGAACAGCACTAATAAAATTACCGTAGGTGATAGCAGAAATACCTGCCTCCTGAACAGCCTCAAGAGTAGGGTTATCACCAAGCTTTGAAGTGTTACCGAGTGCGATAAACCAGCTTGTGAAATCAGCATCCTTTGTAATGAGACCGATAACAGGCATAATGATGTCGTCAACAAGTGACTTAACAATTGCCTGGAAAGCAGCGCCGATGATAACGCCGATTGCAAGGTCAATTACGTTGCCTCTCATAATAAATGTTTTGAATTCTGAAGCGATTCCTTTTCCTTTTGCCATTGGGAAAACCTCCTTAAAAATATTAACATACATAATTTATCAAATATTTGCAGAAAGGTCAACACCTTCGAGATTAAAATTTGGAATAAAACTCTCTGTTGCTGCCTCACCGCTCTGAAAATTACAGTTTTCAAAGCCCATTGCAAGGATTTTTGACTTAACAATCGAATATTCTCTTGCCGAAAGCTTACGGTTTATGGGCGGCATATCTTTTGCTTTACCAAACGGAGTATACTGACGCATTACGCTTATATAAGTATCAAGCGGCAGATTTTCGCTTACCCATTCAAACACCTTGACAGCCTGTGAAATGTTACCCGGCAAAACCATATGTCTGATTATCAGACCTTTTTGAGCGATGCCGTTTTCATCAAGCGCAACAGCACCGACTTGTCTGTGCATTTCAAGCACGGCTTTTGAAGCAAATTCAAAATAATCCTCTGCACCTGAATATTTAAGAGCAGGAGCAGAGTCAAAATATTTAATATCAGGCAAATAAATATCAACAAGACCCTCAAGCATACTCAAGGTTTCTGCTTTCTCATAGCCCGATGAATTATAAACAACAGGCACAGGTGAATGATATTCCGAAAGCACCTTTGCCAACATAGGCACAAAATGAGTCGGAGTTACAAGGTTAAGATTATGCACACCTGTTGCAAGCAATTTATCAAATATTCTTTTAAGCTCATCGGCTGTAACGTCTTTGCCGAATGCTCCGTGGCTTATCTGCTGATTCTGGCAATAAACGCAACCGAGATTACAGCCGGAAAAGAAAACCGTTCCCGAGCCGTTTACACAGCTCAAACAAGGTTCTTCCCAAAAATGAGGAGCTGCTCTTGCCACCCTGAATTTTTCGCTGACGCCGCATACTCCCGTTTTGCTATTTCGGTTTGCCGAGCAATTGCGCGGACAGATATTACACACCACTGTTATCACCTCTCAGATTTAATTATATATAAAATAATTTACAATTACAAGTTGCTTTTATAATAAATATAGTATATAATTATTTTGTATGTTTCAGAAAGGGTGGTTTTATGTTTCTTGCAATTGATATAGGTAACACAAACATTACTCTCGGTGCTTATGACGGCGAAGAAATTGTTTTTGTTTCGCGCCTTGCCACTGACCGTTCAAGGACCCCTGACCAATATGCCATTGAGTTCAAGCAGATATTAGCTCTTTACGATGCACGCCCTGCAAGTTTCAGCGGTGCGGCACTCAGCAGCGTAGTACCTGAATTGACCGGAACAATGTGCGATGCTGTTGAAAAAACAACAGGGCACAGGCCTATGGTTCTTGGACCCGGAATCAAAACGGGAATGAACATATTAATAGATAACCCTGCTCAACTTGGTGCAGACTTGCTTGCAGGCTGTGTCGGTGCGGCCGATCTTTATCCGCTCCCCTGCCTTGTTATTGACCTTGGCACAGCAAGCAAAATCAG
>JAZNDY010000331.1:0-1890 GCA_045588295.1 Acutalibacteraceae bacterium | reverse complement strand
GCCATTGTCATACCGTTGGTTATGAAAACCGAATCGGGCGCACACTGGCAATCCGAAACCCAGGTGTGGTTGAAGCTTTTCATTATGCCGAGGTCGCTTCTTCCTCCGCCGCCCGCGCAGTTTTCAAAAATCACTGACGGAAAACGCTTTTTGAGGTTTTGATACATCTTATAAACAGCGTTGAAATGGCGCAGATTAAGGCATTCGGGATAGCCGCAACCCGTATCACGCATATTAAAATATTCCGTATAATCAGTGTTGTAATCCACCCTCAAAAGGTCAAGCCTGTAATCGGTTATTATTCTTGCAAGCTCGCTTTCTGCCCATTGCGCAGCTTCAGGCACAGTAAAATCAATGAAGCGTTTTGCCTGCTCACCAAACACGTTTTCGGCAAGCCAATCAGGGTGTTTTTCTCTTGCCTCGCAAAAATCGCCAAGGCATTCAATATCAACCCAGAGGCCGAATTTCATTCCCTTGAGGTGACAATAATCAACAATTTCTTCGATTCCGTTGGGGTAACGCTCTGAATCGGGAACGTTTCTGCCGTTGTAATTGCCCCAACAAGTCTGCTTATCGGGAGGGCAAACCCAGCCTGCATCAACAATAAAAACCTCTGCACCAAGCTCTGCAAAGCAATCAATAAACGCTTTGGTTGACTCAACGCCCATATCGTGCTCAGCGCCCATTCCTGCGCCGACAAGCGCTTCTTTTCCATCCGCTTCGGACAACGTGAGCACCGATTTTCTGACGTGAGAATGCATCTGATTGACGGCATCGTCAAAGCTGCCGCTGACCATACCGATATGAACCTCGGGCGTTATAAAAACCTCACCGGGCGCAAGAGCATACATAGGGTTATGCGAAGCAATTTCAGCCTTAAAAGCAAGGTGAGAATCGCAGTCAGGCTGTGCGTTATAATCAAAGGTAAATCTGCATCCGCCGCTCCATCCAAGCTGGGCAAACAGAGTTGTGCCCATCAGATTGTTGCGAAGAAAAACAAGCGGATGGCGGAAACGGTCACGCCCGAAACGGGTGTCAACACAAGTTACGCCCGGCAAAAGCTTATGCCAGGCAAACATACCTTCCTTGCCCCATTTATCGCTTTCAAAATAGCCTGCAGAATAAATCTCATCCGCCTTATCGTCATAGCCGAGCCTGCCTTTATCAAGCGTTTCAACGCCGCCGCTTATGATGCTCAGCCTGCTGATGTTCATATATTTATCTGAAAGGTTTTCAATTTCAAGCCTGCGCGCAAACATTGCCGTGCCGTCAATAACGGTGATAACCTTAATTCTGACAGGCTTCACTCTGCTCTCCAGCACAAGGGTTGCGGTTTCCGACTCCTCCGTCTTAACAGTGTTGAAGCTCACAAAATCAAGATTGAAATCAAGGCTCACGCCGTCAATTTCAAGATTAAAAGCAAAAGGTTCTGAAAATCTTTTTTTATCAAGTCTGCTCGGGAAACCCGAAAGAACGTTCAACGGATAGCCGGCGGTGTTCCAGCCGCAGGTTATCAGCGAGCCGTTATAAAATTGCTCCTCATAAACAGTTTTTGCGCTTCTGTAACAAAAAACAGGACTATCCCCCTCCTGCCGATACGTGCTGAAATAACTTTTGGTCATTTTCACCACTCCTTTGCAAAAAATGACTTAACAATTAAAATTATATCATCCAATCAGCCTTTGTCAATCAGTTTTGGCGGCTTCAAAAAAACTGTCAACCCCAAAAACAAGCAATTTTTCTATACAGTTTTCAGGTTTTGTCTGTTTTCGAACCCATTTTCAGTATTTTTGTTGATTTTGTCTGTTTACTTTTAGACTGAAAATGATGTATTATCCTAACAGACGCGATTTTGAGGCTTTAAAAACGGGGATTTGCGTTAATAAAACA
>JAZNDY010000330.1:0-2745 GCA_045588295.1 Acutalibacteraceae bacterium | reverse complement strand
AAGGGTATAGGCAGAGGCCAGGCAACTGCTCTTATCGAAGTTGCTGCTGCCAGAGATGAATATTATAAAGAAACAGGCATTTATGTTCCTATCTGTTCAGACGGCGGTATTGTTCATGACTATCACATGACGCTTGCTCTTGCAATGGGCGCAGACTTCCTTATGCTCGGCAGATACTTTGCAAGATTTGACGAAAGCCCGACAAATAAGCTTATGATTAACGGCGCTTACGTTAAGGAATACTGGGGTGAAGGCTCAAACAGAGCAAGAAACTGGCAGAGATATGACCTTGGTGGCAAATCAAAGCTCAGCTTTGAGGAAGGCGTTGACTCATACGTTACCTATGCAGGTCCTCTCAGTGATAACGTTGCAAAGAGCCTTTATAAGGTTAAGTCAACAATGTGCAACTGCGGTGTTACCAATATTCCTGACCTTCAGAAGAATGCAAAGCTCACAGTTGTTTCGGCAACAAGCATTGTTGAAGGCGGTTACCACGACGTTATGCTCAAAACAACCGCAACTTCCGCAAGATAAATTAAAGCAAATAAAATCAGGGACGGCGATTGCCGTCCCTTTTCTGTTTGTATTTATTCGATTGTGAGGCAGGGTTCGCCTGCTTTTTGCATATATTCAAGAAGAATATTGCGAAGCATTTCTCTTTCTGCTTTGTGTTCCGGGTCTGCAATAAGGTTGTTTCTTTCATAGGGGTCTGCTTCAAGGTCATAGAGGCAGTCTTCTGTGTATTTATCGGCAAAGGCGCAGTCTGCATTTTTGGCTGATACACTGTATTTCCATTTGTCTGTGCGAACAGCTCTGCCAATCTGACTTTCAGAAATCTGCATAAAAACGCTTTCGTGCCCCTTAAGGTCGCAAAGGCTTTTGCCCATAAAGTGTTCAGGGATTTCAGCACCTGCAATATCAAGCAGGGTAGCGGGCAGGTCAATGAGTGAAACAAGGTCGCTGACCTTGCCGCCGCCCGTGAAGCCTCCACCGCAGATAACAAGCGGCACTTTGATGCTGGCTTCGTGGCAGGAACGCTTATATTCAAAGTTTCTTGTTCTGAAATGGCAACCGTGGTCTGATGTATAGATAACAACGGTGTTGTCATAGATTCCTTCGTCTTTGAGCGTCTGAATAAGCTTGCCGAAATTCATATCAACCCTGTTGCAGCAGGCAAGATATGAAGGCATCTGAAGCTTCCAATCGCCGAGCTGACCCTTGAGGTCACCCGGCACCTCATAATTTTTGAAATTCTTTTTTGCGCCCTTGGGGGCTTCAAAACGGAGCCTGTCATTCTGATGGTGAGGCTCAAGCTGAGAAATAAACATAAAGAAAGGCTTTTCATGTTTTTCGTTCTTTATATATTCAATCGCATAATCGTTGATTCTGTCAGCTCTGTAACCCTTGAAATCAAGGCGGTTGCAGTTTTCGTCAAAAACGTAGCCGTTATAGCCGTGTGAGGTGAATTCAAGAATATCAGCCGCACGCCAATAATCATAGCCGCCTCTGCGCTCTTTGGGAGTAGGCTTTGTTGCAAGTCTGTGTTCTTTATCCGAGGCGAGATGCCATTTGCCGATATAAGCGGTGTCATAGCCTGCGTCCTTGAGGTAGTGCGCTATAGTTTTGCAGTCTGTTGGCAGAGCAATATCGTTGCGGTAACAACCGATTTGTGAAGCGTAAACACCGCTCTGCAGGCAGGCTCGCATCGGGCCGCAAACAGGCTGGCAGGTGAACGCGTTCTCAAAAAGAGTGCCTTCTTCTGCAAGAGCATCAAGGTTAGGTGTAACGGGTAATTTTTGGCCGTAACAACCTGCGCTGTCAGCTCTTTGCTGGTCTGAAAAATAGAAGATTATGTTTGGCTTTTTCATATGGTTACCTCACGTTTCTGAGCTTTTCAACTGCGTGGATAATAAAATCCATTCTAGGGCAATAACCCGAAAGCTGATTATATAGCTGTCTGTATCTTTTGCAGCCTCCGTTGCAAAGAGGTCTGACGGGGCAGGTGGTGCAAAGTTCGTTTTTAGGCTCATCAAAAGCCATAAACTTTTTTAAACCCTCGCTTTCAAGAATATCCTTGATTGATGCGGTATTTATGTTAGGGCATTCAAATTCATCAAGGCAATAAAAATCGCAGGGATAGCACGTTCCGTCAGCTTCAACAACAAGCTGAGCGTTGCATCTGCCGCTTGCACCGCATTGCTCTGCATAGCCGTTTGTCATAAGTGAAATCAGGTTATCAAAATCTCTGACGTAAAATCTGTTGCCCCGTGAAATTTCATTGAACCAGTGGTTGAAAAATCTTTTCTGAAATCTTGCAAAACCTTTTGCATCAAGGCTGTATTCACTTTTTTTGCCGTCAAGAGGGTCAAGACAATATATCGGCTGCACGTCGCAAAAACCGTTTGCCTTGTAGAATTCAAACAACTTTGCCGCGTCGGTATATGACGTGATAACTGACAGAATATTAAAATCGACACAGTATCTGCGTAATATTTCTATACCGTTCATAGCTTTTTCAAAGGAATCGCAACGGTTGCGGTTGTGTGTTGCTTCGTCGCCGTCAATTGAAACGCCTATGAGAAAGTTATTCTGCTTAAAAAATTCAGCGAACTCTTCTGTTATCAGTGTGCCGTTTGTCTGCAAAGAATATCTTATTTTGGTGCTGTTATCTTTAAGCGAATCAGCGGTTTTTACAAATTCTTTAAAGAATTTCAGACCTGCAATAAGCGGCTCACCGCCCTGAAA
>JAZNDY010000329.1:0-2330 GCA_045588295.1 Acutalibacteraceae bacterium | reverse complement strand
AGTCCCTTGTTTTTTTATTTAGCTTGTCTTTGCTGATTATACTTGACCTCAACCGCCTTTTTAAAGAGCAGATAGTCATACTTGGGCTTCCAGTCTTCGCCGATTTTTGCAGAGGCTTCAAACTGTTCTTCAGAAGCGGCGGCAACGTTGATAACCGTAATGCCTTTCAGCTCGCTTCCATCTTTGTAAACTGTGTCCCAGAATGCGTGGTGACCGATGTTTGTTACGCTTGACGGAATATAGATATACTCTATTTCACGGTTATAGCTGAATGCATCCGAGCCGATAAACTTAAGACCTTCGGGCAGAGAAACATAAACCTCGCCCAGAGTATCTTCTGCCGTGAAGTGTGAATCGGTTACGCCCTCACCCTTGTAAGAATATATATTCTTGAGCAGAGGAATTTTGAAGAAAGCAAGAGTTTCGATTGTTTCAAGACCCTCGGGCAGATAAACGTTTTTCATATGAGCATAATTGAACGCCATTTCACCGATTGTTTTAACGCTTGAGGGCACAACAAAGGTCATAACGTCTTTTTCGTACTGTTCATAATACGGTGTAAAATAATTATCTTTATAAGCGTTATAATTCTTTTCGTCCTCAAAATACTTGTCAAACTTCTGATTGTTGGTCAGAGGCTTGTTTTCTTCTCCCTTATCTTTGTTAAAGAACGCCTTGATTTTGTTGATCAGACCTTCGAAAAAGCCTTCCTGCGCATCATCTTTGAAGTATTCGTTAAGCGCTTTTTCGTTTTCTTTGTTTGCAAAGTATTTATCTACCGCGGCAACGTCAGCAAAACCCTCGTCAGCTTTAATAACGTTACGGTAATAATAACGCTGTTTAAAGCTCAGGTCATCTTCTGCAGGCTCAATTCGCCAGCCGTTGCCGTCATATTTTGCAAAACCGTATTTTTCTGCAAGGTATGAATCGTGGTCACAGGGGCAGAAGATAAGCTCGGTTTTATCCTTGTTATAAAGCACACCGTCAACAGAGCTGTAGTTGGGGTTGTTTTCATCAACGTTGACCTCACGCAGTGCCCAGCAGGAATAAAACGCCTTGGGGTCAATCTTTTTAACGCCTGCGCCGATGTTGATAACCTGCACCTTTTCGTCACAGTTGAGCACGTAAGCGCCAACCTCAACAACGGGTCTGGTTTTATCCTTGACTATCTCAAAATTCTTGTTGGGGTCTGAATTGCCCAGCTCATATTCAACCGCAAGAGCATAGTCAATATCAAGCTCTTTTATGTAACCGGTGTTGCTGAAGCGTGAGAATTTACAGCCGCCTGCAACATCTTCGTATTCAAAGGTTTCCTTCATAAGAGCCATAAGGCTGAAAACAAACGAAAGCGAAACCGCAATAACGATTGCCAGAATAAAAGCAACGATTTTAACGGCATAATTTTTGGTTTTTACACCGATTCTCGGAGCGGCAAGACCGTCGATTTTATAAGTCCATATTTCATTCTCGGGGATGTTGAGCCTGATTTCTTCAACAGGCTGTGAAGCTTTTGTTTTAACAGCCTTTTTTTCTTTTTTAATCATGCTTCACACCTCCTTAACCTACGTAACCGCCGCTGACCTTTTCGCCGGCTTCCTGAGCCTGCTTTTCGGTTACCTCGGCGCGTCGCTTAAGGACTTCAATAACCATATTCTGCTTTTTGGCATCGTAATCCCAGAAGAAATAAGGAATTGTCATCAGCACGAATCCGACCACGTCAACAAGAAGCGGAATAACGATTATGTTTGTTCTTGATGCATCATAGAACAGGATTTCCCAGTTGCTGTTGAAGCCGTAGATAAGAAGCCAGAGAGGAATGATAAGACCAACGAAATTCTTTATCGGGTCTGTAAACCAGCCCATAACGCTTGAGAAGTTTTCAAGGCGTTCGCCTGAAAGATACATCTGATAGTCGCCGATTCTGGCATCCATATCGTGACCTGCAGTTGTGGGAACAGTCTTTGTCATTTCCATAAGGAACAGAATAACAACGCAGATTGTGCCGCAAAGGTTAACGTTATCGCCGCAAAGAATCATTGCCGCCGCAACGGCAGCGTTGCCGACAGCTCTTGTGAGCTGATAGAAAATCATAATCTGCTTATATGAGAATCTCTTGAGGAAATAGGGCGAAAGCAGATCGGGCGGTGTGCCTGCAAACGAAATGAGCATAACGATGAGCGTATAAGGCAGACCGCTCAGGCGGAAGGTATAGAGATAAAGGATTGTTGCAAAGGGCAGCATACCGTTACCCAGAGCGTCAATAAGCTCAACCAGCTTTTTGATGAGCAGATATTTGTTGCGCAAAACGCCGAACATACGGTCCCAGAACT
>JAZNDY010000328.1:0-4302 GCA_045588295.1 Acutalibacteraceae bacterium | reverse complement strand
TGAGGAAAAAGAATTGGTTAGAAAAAACAGTAGCATTTTTTATTTCATTAATACTCATAACACAAACTTTCCCAATATCTTCATTTGCAACAGACCGCAAAAACAACATTGCTATAGAAAAGACGTTCGATAAAAATGTCGAAGAATATATACCTGATATCATTGAAGAAGTCGTTGAACTCCGAGATGAATATACAAAACATTTCCGCAGAGAAGACGGCTCTTTCGTTGCGGCAATGTACAGCGAACCGGTTCACTACCAAAAAGGCGGCGAGTGGAAAGCTATAAATAATGAATTAAAAGTTCACACTAATACCGAGTCCCCAAACACCATCAACGAAAAAAGGTATACTATTACCGAAACTTCAACTCCGATATCATTTCCCGATGATATTAACAAAGAAAATGTTAAAATCACAAAAAACAACAACATTATATCGTTCCGTGTAAAGAATAACACTGAAAATAATTTGAGTACCGCTCTTGCCTCACCAGAAGAATTGCAATCATTTTCAAGAGCAAAGATGCAGCCAGAGGAATTGACCGACAAAAACGAAGAAAAGCTTGTTGCTGACACCAAAAGAAGCGCTATAACATATTCTGAAGCTTTTGAGAACGCTTCACTTGAATACGAAGTTTCATCCTCAATTGTCAAAGAAAGCATAGTTGTAGGCAAACGTTCAGACAGTTACGTATATGAATTCTTAATTGATTTCGGAAGTTTTGTTCCTGTATATGACAAAAATACGGGTGGAATAAATATTTATGAAACCAAACAATCAGATGAGCCTGTTATGGCAATTGCACCGCCGTATATGTTTGACGCAAACGGTGCCACATCTTTTGATGTTTCAATGTCCCTTACTCCGAGCGGCTCAGAATATATCCTGACCGTAACTGCTGATGCAAATTGGATTAACGACAAAGCAAGAGTATTCCCTGTTACTGTTGATCCTACCTTCATTCTCGATTTAGGCAGATCTGCAGTACATGATGTTCATGTTAATCAAAACAAGCCCAATAAAAATTATAACAACGACTATCAGCTTGAAGTTGGCAGAAATAACAACAACGTTTTTAGAACATACATTCGGTATGACTTACCCGACTTGCCCGATTGCAGTGTTATCACCAACGCTGAACTTACACTTATTCAAAATTGGGCAAGAAATTTTGAAGCCACAGATTTATACCTTAACGTTTACGAATGTGAAAGTGAATGGAATGAAGACACAATTGTTTGGAACAACCAGCCCGTTTCTGACCTTTCACAGGCAACAATTATTGACTATACCAACTATGTTAACGGTATGAGTGCCGAATATAATCTTAACATTACAAAGATTGTTAAGAACTGGTATGAATATGGCGAAAATTATGGCCTTATGCTCGCCTCTTCTGACGAAACAGTTGAAGAAAAAACTTCTTTCTATTCTTCGAGAAACATTATTTCGTCATATCCCGTTGTTATAATTAACTATGTTAACAATAACGGTATTGAATCCTATTGGGATTATGAAACCTTTTCAATCGGCAAATCGGGAACTGCACATGTGAATACATATAATGGTGGATTGACATATGTCCACAGTGACGCTTCAACAAACGGACTTCTTGCTCCTGTCAGCGTTTCTCATATTTATTCGATAGACGAAAGAGCGGCATCGGGAGAACTCCTGAACATGAAATTCGGTAAGGGTTTCAAACTGAACGTTATCGAAAAAATCGAATCAAGCAATGTAAACAATTATCCATATAAATATATTGATGCAGACGGGACTGTTCACTATTTTATGAGAGGAAGTTCTTCAAATCAATATGTTTATGAGTTTGACTCAAACACCGTTCTGACTCGTGAAAGTTCGGGGTATATACTGATGTTTATAGACGGCAGTCAAAAAAATTTCAATGCCGACGGATATCTGACTCAAACAACAGATATAAACGGAAACACCGTTTCCGTTAATTATTCAAACGGTCAGATAATAAGGGTAACTGACGGCGGTGGTAAAACGATTAGCTTTAGTTACAACGATAATAAAACATTAAAAACCGTTTCGGATTCAGCGGGCAGAAGTACAAACTACACTTACAACGCTGATGGCAATCTTTCTCAAATCACATATCCCGACGGCACAAAAACACAGTATAGCTATGATACCGCCAATTCACTTCTGTGTGGCATAACCTCAAACACCAACGATGTGCTTGAATTCGAGTATAAAGAGGTTGTGTGCAGCACAAAAACATATTTCAGGGTCAGTTCTGTTGCCGTTAAAGGCAACAACGAAGCTCACACTGAATTAGAGAAAATTTCGTTTGAATATCGTCCCAACGGAACGGTTGTTTCCAACAGCAAAGGCGATAAAAACGAACTTGTTTTTGATAATTCAGGCAGACTCACAAGTTGTTTCAGCAACGAAAAGAACATTTCTGTTGCCGAATATAACAGCAACGGAAACAAAAACAATTCCCTTGCTTTTGCTTCAAACAGCTTCACCCCAAGCGAAAACTTAGGTAAACGACAAAGTCAGTCATATTATCGAGAACATGATAGCGCTCAATATCAATATTATAATATATACGATAATAATAGCACGGAAAGAGTTTACAATCAGCATCAAGCCTATAAAATCGGCGTTAAGCCAGGCTACGGAGCGAAAAACAATTATGTTTATAAGTACACTTTGCCGCACGATGCAGGCAAAACCTATACTTATTCTGTTTATGTAAACATAGTTGACACTTTGCAGGAAGGCAATGTACACTTAAAAGCGAAGGCATATAATTCCAACAACGAACTTATAGAAGAATATAAGAGCGAAGAGATTGTAACCACCCAAAATGGTTGGCAGCTTCTGACCGTAACAGTTACCATACCGGAAAATACACATGAGCTCACCCTTTCCTGCGGTATTTTCGAGGGTATCGGTACGGTCTATGTCGAGGACTTTAATTACACCCAAACTGATGTTTACGAAAGAATAAATCTTCTTCAAAACTCTTCTTTTGAGGCAGGCAAAGGCCTGATTCTGCCTTTCACATCATGGAACGGAATATATGACCATGTTGACTATTGCACAAACTCCTCTGACGGCAGTTGGGCTGCAGAGATAGAAGGCAACCCCAACGCAGAAAAATTTATCTTCCAGGATCTCCCCATCAGCGGTAAGCAAGGCGATATTTTGGTTTTCGGTGCCCGTGCACAGGCTCTTTCGTCTGCATCGGGCAACAACGGAACCCGTTTCTTCGGCGTTGTATTAAAACTTAAAAATAACGATGCAGTTGTCGGTGAACCTGTTTATCTTCCATTTAACAAAGATGCATATAATGTTATGCAGCAGGTTTTGGGTTCTGCTACCGCTGCAGCCGATTATGACGAGATTACCATTGAGCTTCGATATGATTACGAAATAAACAAAGCGGTTTTTGACGATGCTTTTGTTTACAGAGATTATTTCGGAACAAGCTATTCCTATGACAACACAGGCAAAATTACATCTGTCCAAAGCGACAGCGGTCAGAATATCGCCTACACCTACAACGGCAATAACATTGCAACCGCAACCGCTTCATATTTCGGTGAAACAACGCAGGCGGCTTCTTACTCCTATGATGCTTCGGGCAATCTGCTTTCATCAGTTGGCAATGACGGAGTCGCGGTATTATACACTTACCCCGAAACAGGCAGCAGAGGTTTACCGGTAAGCGTTACGGTTTTAGATTCTTCGCTCCTGGACAATCCGGAAAATATTAACGCACAAAACAGTTCAACAACCACATATGAATATTACGAAAACTATAATTACCTCAAGAGCGTAACAGAGGCAACGGGAGCCAAAACCGAATATATCTATGATTACATTGACGATGATGAAACTCCAATAACAAAGGGGCTTGTTACCGCTGTAATCGACCCCAACGGCAACCGCACCAACTATACCTACGACAGCGATAACGATAATCTGCTCAGCGTTTCCAACCCGTCGCAGGAGCTCGGCAATCCCTCAACGCAGTTCACTTATACAAACGGAAATGTGACGGGTATTTCGAGCAACGGAGCGCAGTATCTGCTTTCATACGATATGTTCGGCAGACCGAGCGAAACCGAGATTAACGGTCTGACCGCAATGACCACAACCTATAACAGCGACGGTCTGCTCAGCAGGGTTGATTACCTCAACGGCGAATATGTTGAATATTCATATGATGACGATTATAACCTTGAAAAAATCAAATGGAACGGTTATAATAAATATGAATACAGCTATAATTCACAGGGTCAGATAGGCAGACTCAATG
>JAZNDY010000327.1:0-3614 GCA_045588295.1 Acutalibacteraceae bacterium | reverse complement strand
ATTCTCTACGGTACAAAGGGCAAAAAAATAAAGCTTGAGCGCAGAAGTGAATACGGCTCGGGCACGTATATGACGGATTTCGAGGGCGTAATCACAAATCTTGAGAGACGCTATGCCGAAACAACCAGCGAATATTCAAGAAACGAAATCGAAAGTTATATGATTACCGATAAATGTCCCGAATGCGGCGGTGCAAGGCTTCGCAAGGAGTCGCTCGGAGTAACCGTCGGCGGTATCAATATAGATGAATTTGTCAACAAATCAATCAATGAGTCACTCGAATTTCTTGATTCCCTTATCCTTAGCGAAAGGGAGGAGATGATAGCAAACCTTATCATCAAAGAAATCAGAAGCAGACTTCAGTTTCTTTCAAGCGTCGGTCTTGATTATCTTTCGCTTTCGCGCTCATCGGCAACCCTTTCAGGCGGCGAAGCTCAGCGTATACGCCTTGCAACCCAGATCGGCTCTTCTCTTATGGGTGTGCTTTATATCCTTGATGAACCGAGCATCGGTCTGCATCAAAGGGATAACGAAAAGCTTATTGCTACGCTTCAGCATCTGCGCGATATCGGCAACACTCTTATTGTTGTTGAACATGATGACGATACGATGCGCGCGGCAGACTATATCGTTGACGTCGGCCCCGGCGCCGGTATTCACGGCGGTGAGATTGTTGCCTGCGGAACGGTTGATGATATTATTGCCTGTGAAAATTCCGTTACGGGTCAGTATCTCAGCGGCAAAAAGGTTATTCCTGTTCCAGAAAAACGCAGACAGGGCAACGGCAAAAAGCTTGTTGTTCACGGCGCAAGAGAAAACAACCTCAAAAACATTGACGTTGAATTTCCGCTCGGCAAATTTATTTGCGTAACGGGTGTTTCGGGCAGCGGCAAATCTTCGCTTATTAATGAGATTCTCAACAAGCGCCTTGCAACCGAGCTTAACGGCGCAAAGAAAATTGCAGGCAAGCACGACGGTGTCAGCGGAATAGAGCACCTTGATAAGGTTATCAACATTGACCAGTCGCCCATAGGCAGAACTCCGCGTTCAAACCCTGCAACCTATACGGGCGTGTTTACTGATATCAGAGAGCTTTTTGCCTCAACCGTTGATGCAAAGAAAAAAGGTTATAAGGCAAACCGTTTTTCTTTTAACGTCAAAGGCGGCAGATGCGAAGCCTGCCAGGGTGACGGCATAGTTAAAATAGAAATGCATTTCCTTGCCGATATTTATGTGCCTTGCGAAGTGTGCAAGGGTCAGCGTTATAACAGCGAAACGCTTGAGGTTCGTTATAAGGGCAAGAATATTCACGATATTCTTGAAATGACGGTTGAAGAGGGAATGAACTTTTTTGAGAATATCCCCAAAATCCACCGCAAAATCAAAACTCTTTATGACGTCGGTTTGGGCTATATCAAAATCGGTCAGCCTGCAACCACTCTTTCAGGCGGTGAAGCACAGCGCGTTAAGCTTGCAACAGAGCTTTCAAAACATTCAACGGGTAAGACTATTTATATTCTTGATGAACCCACAACTGGTCTGCACACGGCTGACGTGCACAGGCTTATTGACGTTTTGCAGAGGTTTGTTGATTCCGGCAACACGGTGCTTGTTATTGAGCACAACCTTGACGTTATCAAGGTTGCCGACCATATAATCGACCTTGGCCCCGAGGGCGGAAACGGCGGTGGTGAAATTGTTGCTCAAGGCACGCCTGAAGAGGTTGCCGCCAACCCCAAGTCATACACAGGTCAATATCTTAATAAGGTATTATAATAATAAAAAAGCGGATGCATCAAGCATCCGCTTTTGTTTGTTGTTTGTTATCAGCCGAGTGAGAGGGAGTTGCCCTGTGCAGCTCTCTGTGCAAGGCTTGTTCTGAGCTTCTTGCAGAAATCCTTCTTAACAGAGTCTATGTTCTTTTCGTTTTTAACCATGCTGTATTTGCCGTCTTTGCCGAGGATAGCTTCAAAAGCTTCTGTGTAAGCATCCTGTGTGAGCTTTTCTTTTGCTGTGAGCTTCCAGTCGGGGCCGTTGTCTTTTACGAAATACATAATGTGGTAACCGTATTCGGTTTCAACGATTTCGCAGTCACCGGTCTTTCTTGAGGAATCAAGAGCCCAGTTCTTAAAGCTTGCAACGTAGTTTGAGCTGTGTCTTACGTCTTCATAGAGACCGCCGTTTGCTGTTGATGCGGTGTCATCGTTGTTAGCCTTAACCATTTCGATGAATGCTTCTTCAGTGCCCTTCTTTGCCCATTCTGCTCTGAGCTTTTCAGCTTCTTCGTAAGCAGCCTTTTTCTGTTCGTCAGTGGGCTTTGCGTTATCCTTAACATCAAACTTGATGAGGCAGTGGCGGATGTCAACGCTGTTACCTGCAAACACGGGAGATTCGATGATTACGATGTAAGCAGCCTTGTCTGTTTTGAATATGTTCTTATCGCCTGCCTTGCGGTTTGCATCAAAAATCCATTTTGCTGCATCTTCTGAAAGGCTGGTCTTAATAGCTTCAAATGTGATGCCCTTGTTTTCAACTGTAACGTCGCCTTCAGCGGGCTTTTCATTTTCCTTAAGGTCTTTGTTTGCGTATTCAAGAGCAGCAACCTTAAGTGATTCTGAATCAGTAACCTTATCGTGGATACCCTGAGCGTCTGCAATTGCTGTCTTCTGAACTTCGTCTTTTCTCTTTGCGAATTCGTCGTCAGTTTCAGAAGCTGCCTTTGTTACTGTGGGAAGAGTTACTGAATAGTAACGGATGTGTGCGTAGTTATATGTGTTGGGGTTTGCTTTGTATTCAGCGTCAAGCTGAGCTGCTGTTACGTTGTCGCCTGATTTTGCTTCAAGGTCTGTGTTGTAACGGCCTGCAAGAATTTCAATTTCAAGAAGTTCTTTAAGAGCCTTTTCGTTAAGACCTCTGGAGTAGTATTCTCTGATGAATGCGTTGAGGGAGTAACCGTTTGCATCAGCCTGCTCCTTGATGGAAGCGATAGCGTCGTTAATCTGCTTTTCTTCTTCCTTGGTGAGCTTATAGTTTGCAGCCTTTGCTTCAGCGTAAAGTGAGAACTGCTGGAAAGCAAGGTTTGAAGCGTAGTCAGCAATAGCCTGGTCATAATACATTTCGTTGCCGTTAGCGTCTTTCTGACCTGTTTTAACTTCGTCAGGTGCCTTGTCAAGAGGGAAGCCCATTGACATATTCTGCTGCTGATAGCTCATTTCCATCTGCTGGAAATACTGATAGGACATTGAATAATAATATTCATACTGTGCAACGCTTACCTTTGCGTCGCCAACGGTAAGAGCGGTTGCAAATTTTTCATAGATACCGAACTGCTCAACAACAAACCAACCGGCGAGGCCGACAACTGCAACAGCAAGAAGCACTGCAACTGCTTTCTTGGCAACAGAAACTGCCGTGTTGCGGGCTTTAACGTTTTTGGCGTTTTTCTTTGCTGCCTTGGCTAACCTTTCTTTTCGTTCTTCACGGTAGATTTCGGCTTTGCTTTTGGAGCTTTCGTTTTTAGCCATTTGTGTTCATCCTTTTCTGTGTTTGAATTATAAGCTGATTTTTTGAATCAGCATAATGCATATATATTATACTATTTTTATAAAATAAGC
>JAZNDY010000326.1:0-18365 GCA_045588295.1 Acutalibacteraceae bacterium | reverse complement strand
CGGTTGTTTTCGCAAAGTCCGTTTGAGGACTGAAGAAGCAGACCTCTTGCTCTGTTTTCATGGAAATAATTGTTTCTGATAACGTAGTTACCGCTGTTGCATTCCGTATTATATGCGGTCCAGCCCACCGATAAAGTTTCGGGCAGACCTTCAACAACAACCTCTTTTGTTATCCAGTCAAGATTTTTGACAGAAACAACCTTTGCAGTTAAATCAGTATTCTCAAATTTATCATTCTTAAAGCCGAGAGTATCGCCCGCTTCAAGCCTCATTGCAGAAGCAATAAGAGTAAGTGTGTTACCGTTAACCGCAGAAACATAGCCGAGACCGTCGTGAACGTTAATGCAGTCATCACCCATACCGCTTATGTCACAATCTGAAATGTTGAAGCAACCGTTTGTGTTGACAATATGAATCGCATCGGCAGTCAGGGACACACAACGTTTGTCTTTGTGTTCGGGATTTACTCCGATAAAACTGTTGATAATCTGAAAATGCGAGCTGTTGCCCTCGCAGATATAAGCCATACCCGAACTTCCGTAAATGCTGACGTTATCAAAGGTTATATTTTTACTGTAATCGCGGAGATTAAAAACCGTTCCGTTATAGACATAGTGCCTGAGTATGTATGTTTCTCCGTCTTCAAAACCGTTCATGCAACCGTTGTGAGTAACACGCAAGGTGTTATCAGAAATCTTCTGAACGGATTTTATGTTTGTTCCGTCCTGATAAAGATAAACCTCTTTTGACGAATATTTTGCACCGAAAGTATAAGTTTCGGGGTCGCATTGAGTAATCGCCATCAATCGGCAGTTTTCATCGCAGTATTCCGCATCCTTGAAAACAAGGTCAAGAGTATTGGTATCCGCATTGCTGTTCTGAACGGTAACAACCGATGCAAGCGGACTTTCTTTCCAGTTCCAATCAACATTGAGATTACGTATTTCAACGCAGTCGCTGTTTCTGATAAAAAATCTGTAATCGGTTGAAGAGAAAACAAAGGTTGCATCGTTGCCTTCAATCAGCAAATCGGTGCAGTTGTTTGCATCAAGACCGTTTGTACTCCTGAAATAATATGTACCCTTATCAATAACAAGCTGCGTCTGTGGATGCTGTGAGCAATAATTGAGTGCACTCTGAAAAGCGGCAAAATTATCTTCGTTTTCTTCAGAAAGTCCGAAATCAGCGGCATTGACCTCGTTCAATTTATCAACTTTGGGTCGCTGAATATAAAATTTTGTTCCGTTTGCGCCGTTTATTTCGTCTGCCGTTCTGTTTTCACTTAAATTGACGAGTTCTTCAACAAGCACATCTGATTCTGCGGGTAGTGTTGTCGATGAAATAAATAACAACAATATTGAAGCAATAAAAGAAACTATTTTCAGAAGCATCGAATCTTCCTTTCAAATTCTTATTTATCAATCTCATTATAATTCCCTGAGATTATTTTTGCAACTCCTGAATTATGTCACTGAAAGTAATGGTTGTATAAATATATGAGCCGTATTCCGAAGAAAAAGAGTGGATTAGTGTAATTTCATTATGTCTCAAAATTATATTGACTTTAGTCATAATATCCTGAATCAGAGTATGACCAAAGTCAACAAACAGCAAACTTCAATGGTTTTTGTCATAAAAAAAGCACCCGTCAAAAATCTGACGAGTGCTATATATTTGGTTAGAAATCAAAAATCAGACCGATTCAAAATCCGAAATCAGACCGATTGAAATTTAAAAATCTGACCGATTGGACTTGCATAATCTGACCGAATGGGTTAAGTAAAAGACTGCACGGGGTCATCCCATGCAGTCTTTGGAATTTATATATCAAACGCCTGAATCCGTTGATATGTAAGGGATTTACTCAAGCCGTTTCTTTAAATCCAACATAGCGGAAATGTAGTTTTCGGACTGTGTCCATGTTGTCAATAACGGGTCGCCTTCACGGATACGCATGGTGCGGCGGATTTCTTTGGGGATGACGACTCTTCCGAGGTCATCAATTCTTCTGACAATACCTGTGGCTTTCATATAAAATCTTTCTCCTTATATTTTGGTTGCCCTGTTATTGTTTGTCAGAAATTGCGGTTTATTCGATAAAGTGTTTTTATTTATTCAAAAAATTTGCAATATCAGTTATTTTCTCAACTGCGTTACTATCTTTTGTTGCGGATGTTTTATTTGTATTAAAACTGCCAACCAAAGGATAAATATTTGTAACATTGATATGGCGAAGTAATATGCAGGCAGTTTTATACGCATCTTCAAGATTGCCGTCACCGCCGCCAACAAGAATTACTGCACCTTTCTTCAGTTTGATTGAAGGTGTTTGATTTCGGAAATACTTTGCTGCAAAATATGTTTGAAATCTGCTGCAAACATCAAGCAGTTTACCGGTTGGTTGCGAGAAATAAATTGGCGAAGCAATTACAACGTTATCACAATCGGCAATGTAATCATATATTTCTGTCATTTTGTCATTAATTGAACAACCGTTGTTGCTCCAACAATAACGGCAATCAATACAAGCTGAAATATCTGAATAATAAGCATCAACTGTTTTGTATTCACCGTTCAGTTTCTCGCTTAATTTATTAATTAAGCTGACTGTATCTCCATTTTTACGGGGAGAACCGTTCAGAATTAGTGTTTTCATAGTTTCATCCTCGCACTTTTGTCAAAATCATTATACATTAACCATCTGAATAAAGCAACATCAAGACAGTATAGGTTCTTCAGAAGCGGATTTAATTCAGTTTTAATAAGGTCATTAAATTCAAACCGACTGAACAAATTCACGCACATAGCATATTATGACTTTTTACCGATTTGTTATTTGGCAACCATTCACTGATTGATATAAAAAACGGGCTGACCCATCAAAATCGGGTCAGCCCTTAGTGTTCAGGTGTTAAATTTTATATCTGATCGACCGTGATTCAGCGAATCAGATTATTTACAAAAGACTGAAGTGTCACGAATAAATTCATAAAGAACTTGGCTGCCGTGAAATTTGTTGATAAAAGAGAAACTGTCAGTTTATGAGGCATAACGGCAGTTAAAAAGTTTAATACAAACTTAAGTATTGATTTAACAAATGCTTTGTCGCCGACAAGAGCAGTAAGAACGGTATCCGCAAGCTCCTTGTTGTTGCTTACGATGTTGAGAATCCACGAAAGAAGAACGGCTGCTGTTTTTTCGCTGTCAGATTCTATACCCATTCTGTAATTTACACCACGCATTACACTGTTCTTTGTCACTGCAGTACCGCAGCCCGAAAGAGCTTAGATAAGCGCAGTAAACTCTTCTTCGGAAAGTGTTATGTTTTCGGGAACAAGAAGCTCATCATTGAGAATTTTGTAAACACCTGCAGTTGTGAGGTCAACGGGAGTAATTCCAAAGAGTTCGGGCAGCATTGAAAGAAGGCTGTTTATACGAGTGTTTACAATGCCCGATTCGATGGCATACGAAAGCTTGGGGAGCAGATTCAACACGGTATTTACAGGGTCATTTCCAACATCTGAAACAAGATAAACAATGTGTTCTCTCATATAAACCATTGACATAAGTTTTGGTTTATTTTAAAATAGAATGTGTTCTAAATCATATTTAATTAAAGATGATTGAGGAGAAACTTGAGATGGCATTAAAGCGAAAGAAAAAACCGAGCGTCACTAAACTGGAAATTATTCGGGTTGCAAGCCGATTGTTTCTTGAAGAAGGCTATTCCGTTACATCAATAAGGCAAATCGGCGAAAAGGTCGGAATCAGCCCGGGCAACGTTATGTTTCATTTCCCGACCAAAGAGCATCTGCTTGCGGAGCTTGTTGATATGCTGTGTGATTTTCAGTGGAAGCTGATGGAAAATGAAACTGATGACAGCACAGGCTCGGTTATGTCAATCTGCCTTGAGCTTATGTCGATGGCGGCGGCTTGTGAGGAAAATGAAATTGCAAAGGACTTTTTTGTTTCCGCATATCAAAGACCGATGACACTTGAAATCATACGCAAAAACGACCTTGAAAGGTCAAAGAAGGTTTATGCCGATTACTGTGAAAATTGGACGGAATATCAGTTTATTGAAGCCGAAACACTCGTTTCGGGTGTTGAATATGCAACTCTTATGACAACGGAGAATTCAGCTCCGCTCGACGTCAGGATTTCGGGCGCACTGAATCAGATAATGAGTATATACGGCGTGCCCGAAGCAATACGGAAAACGAAAATTGCAAGGGTGCTTGATATAGATTACCGTGCAGTCGGTCAGCGGATATTGAGAGAATTTATTGAATATGCAGAAAAAGTAAATGATGCAGCATTTGAAGATGTTGCGGCGAAGAAAGGATAAAATGCCATGAATGAACAGTTATTCAGAAAAAAGAGTATAGAAAAGGTTTCTTCGCCTGAACAGCTTAACGAATATATAAGGGTATCCAATCCGGGTGTATGGATGGTTCTTGCAGCCATTGTGCTTCTTCTTATCGGCGTTTGTGTATGGGGTGTTCTGGGGCATCTTGATACCACGGTTACAACGGTTGCGGTTGTTGAGAATTCAGAGATAACCGTATATGTCAGGGAATCGGATATTGAGCAAATTCAGGAGGGTATGAAGGTTACCATAGGCAACAGTGAATGTGAGATAACCGATATTGCCGGTCAGCCTGTTGCCGTCGGCGATGACTTCCCCGAATATGCGCTCCATATCGGCAAACTTCAAATCGGTGAATGGATGTATCCCGTTGCCGTCAGCGGCGAAGCTGATGACGGAATACACGGCGTGGATATTGTGGTTGAAAGCGTTTCACCGATGTATTTCGTTATAAATTGAGGTGTCGGTTATGAGTAAAAAGGAAAAACCGATTAAACAGCCTGTAACAACGGGCGCGGCGAAAGTTCCCGTTATAATGCAGATGGAGGCGCTTGAATGCGGTGCAGCATCGCTTGCAATGATACTTGCATATTATGAAAAATGGACTCCTCTCGAGCAGGTGCGTGCAGACTGCGGAGTTTCCCGCGATGGCTCTAACGCAAAAAATTTGCTTAAGGCCGCCAGAAGCTACGGACTTACCGCCAAAGGCTACCGTTATGAGCCCGAAGATTTAAAAAAGAACGGCAAATTCCCTTGCATCATTCATTGGAATTTCAATCACTTTCTCGTTCTCAACGGGTTCAGGGGCAATAAGGCGGTGCTGAATGACCCTGCAAAAGGAACGTATTCCGTGACGATGGAAGTCTTCGACAAATCCTTCACGGGCATATGCCTTATGTTTGAGCCGTCAGAAACCTTTGAGCCCGGTGGTAAACCCGACAGCGTTTTTGATTTTACAAAGAAAAGACTCAAGGGCGCAGGCGTTGCGGTTGCCTTCACAATAATCACAACGGTTATCGCTTCACTTATAGGAATAATCAACCCTGCGTTTTCCAGAATTTTTATGGACCGTCTGCTGACAGGCAAAAATCCCGAATGGTTTATGCCGTTTATCTGGGGTCTGGCGGCACTGACCGTAATACAGCTTACGGTTTCTTTGATTCAGGCAATTTATTCTGCAAGAATCAATGCTAAAATAGCTGCGGTGGGCAACACCACTTTTATGTGGAAGGTTCTTCATCTGCCCATGGAATTCTTTTCGCAGCGTATGGCAGGCGATATTCAGATCAGAAAAAACTCCAACGCATCGGTATCAAACAGTCTGATATCGACGGTTGCACCTCTTGCAATTGATGCGTTTATGATGGTTTTCTATTTCGTTGTGATGATAAGATACAGCGTTATACTGACAATGATAGGCCTGTTTTCGATTGCTATTGACGTTTTTGTATCAAGAATAATCTCTGCCAAGAGAATCAATTCAACCCGTGTTCAGTCCCGTGACAGCGGAAAGCTTTCAAGCACGTCTGTTGCAGGAATTGAGATGATAGAAACAATCAAGGCAAGCGGCGCGGAAAACGGCTTTTTTGAAAAGTGGTCGGGATATCAGGCAAGTGTCAATGCGCACTCTGTTAAGTTTGCAAAGATTGACAATATTCTGGGTCTCATTCCGCAAATAGTTTCTGTTTTCACAAATACGGCTGTAGTGACAGTCGGCGTTTACCTCACGTTCAGCGGTCAATTTACCGTCGGCATGATAATGGCGTTTCAGGGGATGCTTTCATCATTTATCGGCCCTGCATCAAATCTTATCACCGCAGGTCAGATTATGCAGGAAATGAGAACGGAGATGGAGCGCATCGAAGACGTTATGAGATACCCCGATGATGTTGCGTGCGAAAACGGTGTCTTTGATGAAAACGGGGTTTACAGCAAGCTTACGGGAGCAATGGAAATCAAAAACCTCACCTTCGGTTATTCGAAGCTCGGAGACCCGTTGATAAAAGATTTCAACCTGACTTTAAAACCCGGCAGCAGGGTTGCCTTAGTGGGCACTTCAGGCTGCGGAAAATCAACGCTTTCAAAGCTTATTTCAGGTCTTTATCAGCCGTGGAGCGGTGAGATTCTCTTTGACGGCAAACCGATGGCGCAGATTGACAAAAGCGTTTTCAGAGGTTCGCTTTCGGTTGTTGACCAGGATGTTATTCTTTTTGAAGACACGATTGCAAATAACATAAAAATGTGGGACAGTTCAATTGAAGATTTTGAAATGATTCTCGCCGCAAGAGACGCGCAATTGCACGAGGATATTATGCAGCGTGAGGGCGGCTATAACTACAAGCTTACGGAAGGCGGCAAGGATTTTTCGGGCGGTCAGAGACAGCTAATGGAGATTGCCCGTGTGCTCGCTCAGGACCCCACAATCATTATTCTTGACGAAGCAACATCGGCTCTTGATGCAAAAACGGAATATGAGGTGGTCAGATCCATCAAGGACAGAGGCATAACCTGTATTGTGGTGGCTCACCGTCTTTCAACCATCAGGGATTGCGATGAAATTATAGTTCTGGATGACGGCGTTGTTGTTGAACGCGGAACGCACGATGAACTTTATGCCCTTAACGGCTTCTATACGAAGCTTGCAACCAACGATTAAGGAGGTGGTCAAAGTATGGGTTGGTTTGACGAACAGATAAAATTGCGCAAAAAGAATGACGATGCAATTCTTGAAGAATCGTTTGTCGGTATGGCAGATGCGGTTCTTGGCACCAAAATGTCCGAAGCGTATAAAAGCGACGCCGAAAAAGCTGACAGCGCAATCGATTACATACTGAAATATTACAGAATTAAACCCGTTGAAGTACCCAATAACTTCAAAAATCTTAATGACCGCCTTGAATATCTTCTTCGTCCAAACGGCATTATGCGCAGAAACGTCACCCTTGAAAAAGGCTGGTATAAGGATGCAATCGGAGCAATTCTGGGCACAAGAAAAGATGACGGCAGCGTTGTTGCATTTATTCCCAAAGGTCTTACGGGATATATGTTTTTTGATGTTGCGTCAGGCAAATGGATAAAGCTTTCAAAGAAAAACGAAAATCTTTTTGAAAACGAAGCTGTTTGCTTTTATAAACCGTTCCCCCTCAAAAAGCTGACGTTACCCGTTCTGGCAAGATACATAACCGAAACTCTGTCGGTTGCAGACATCGTTCTCATCGCCGCCGCAACGCTTGCCGTTACGGCTGTGGGAATGCTGATGCCCAAAATCAACAACATTCTTTTCGGCACGGTTGTTGAAAACCAAAGCTTAAAAATGCTGGCAGGCATAACAATATTTATGGTTTGTGTTTCCGTCAGCTCCCTGCTGTTTCAGACGGTCAAAAACCTTCTCTCTGCAAGGGTTGAAACGAAGCTTCAACTTTCTGTTCAGGCGGCAACAATGATGAGGATTTTATCTCTGCCTGCCGATTTCTTCAAGAAATACAGCTCGGGCGAACTTTCAAGCAGATCGGGCAACATTCAGACGCTGTGCTCGATGCTTGTTTCAACTGTTTTAAACACGGGACTTACCTCGGCTTTTTCGCTGATGTATATTTCACAGATTTTTGTTTATACGCCTACACTGGTGGTTCCTGCTCTGATAATTATTCTTGTAACTATTGCTTTTTCGCTTGCCACAACATTCCTGCAGATGCGTTACAGCAAAAAGCAAATGGAGCTCGATGCACAGGAAAGCGGTATGAGCTATGCGCTGATTTCGGGAATACAGAAAATCAGGCTTTCGGGTTCCGAAAAGAGAGCCTATTCCCGTTGGTCATCACTCTATGCAAAAGTGGTCAGAACAACCTATAACACTCCGATGTTTCTGAGAGTGAACGGTATGCTCAGCACAGCCATTTCACTTATCGGTGTTATCGTGATGTACTATATGTCTGTTAAAAGCAAAATTTCCGTTGCCGATTACTACTCCTTCAATGTGGCTTACGGTATGCTCTCGGGTGCATTTATGTCTCTTGCAGGCATAGCAACCACAATTGCAAGGTTCAAGCCCATCATTGAAATGGCAAAACCGATTATGGAAGCCGTTCCGGAGGTATCTGAAGGTAAATTGGTTATTGACAGACTTTCGGGAAATATCGAGTTGAACAATGTTTCTTTCCGCTATAACGAAAATATGCCGCTTGTAATCGATGACCTTTCGCTCCGGATACGTCCGGGTCAGTATGTTGCAATAGTCGGCGCAACGGGCTGCGGAAAATCAACGCTTATGCGTATTCTGCTTGGATTTGAGAAACCGCAGAAAGGTGCTGTTTATTATGATGGCAAGGACCTTGATTCCATTGACCTGCGTTCGCTCCGCCGCAAAATCGGTGTTGTGCTGCAAGACGGAAAACTCTTTCAGGGTGATATTTATTCAAACATCGTGATTTCCGCACCGCATTTATCTCTTGACGATGCGTGGGATGCCGCCGAAATGGCAGGCATTGCCGACGACATCCGCAAAATGCCTATGGGAATGCACACAATCATTTCCGAAGGCTCGGGCGGTGTTTCGGGCGGTCAGCGCCAAAGGCTGATGATAGCCAGAGCCATTGCTCCAAAACCGAAAATACTGATGTTTGATGAGGCAACAAGCGCGCTTGATAACATCACGCAAAAAACAGTTTCGGATTCGCTCGATAAACTCAAGTGCACCCGAATCGTCATTGCCCACAGACTTTCAACCATCAGGCAGTGCGACAGAATCATCTGTCTTGAAAAAGGAAAGATTGTTGAGGACGGCACTTATGATGAGTTGATAGAGAAAAACGGAAAATTCGCTGAGCTTGTTGAAAGACAGCGTCTTGATATTTAATTTAATTAAGGAGGCATTATTATGTCAAACGAAAAACTTGATAACATTTTGGAAAACAACGGCCCCGCAGAGCTCAGCGACGATATGCTTGATGAGGTTGCAGGCGGAACAGGTACGGATACCGTTGTTACCCTCAAATACAGGGTCGGCGACGTTGTAATAATAAACCCGTCAGAGATCACTTATTGCCCGTCGTGCGCTAAACTGCTTAAGAATTACGAGGCAACGATTACAGGCGTACGCGGTATTCTGAACGGCAATCCGGTATATTGGATCACCCGAAAATGCTGCGGATATAAAACAAGCGAGATTGAGTACGCTATCGTTCGCAGGGTGTAAAAAAGGAGCAAAAAAATGAAAAAAGCATTGGCATTTGTTTTAGTAATAACCGTATTGTTTTCTTTCACTGCCTGCGGTTCACAAGTTAACAAGGATATTGTTTCGGAACTCGGACTGACAGCGGATATAAAAGAAGCAACCGAACACACTGTTGAAGTTAATGCAGGTTTTTATTCGTTGCTTGATTTCGATGACAAAACAGAGTATGAATTTGCAACAAAGGGACTTATAGATGCACCCGAGGTGCTTGAAATTAAAAATGAAAACGGTGAAGTGGTATGGAGTCAGCAGGCATACAGCTTTGTTGATAACTACGAAGAATGCCCCGAAACGGTGAATCCGAGTCTCTGGGAAAACACAAAGAATAACCACGCCTACGGTCTTTTTGAAGTTTGCGAAAATATCTATCAGGTCAGAGGCTATGATATGGCAAACCTTACGCTTATCAGGGGCGATACGGGTTGGATTGTTTTTGACCCTCTTATGAGTGTTGAATGCACCGTTGCGGCAATGCAGCTTGTTGAAAAAAATCTGGGAAAGCTTCCCGTAAAAGCTGTTGTTATTTCACATCCTCACGTTGACCACTACGGCGGAATCAAGGGCATTATCACCGATGAGCAGGCGGCAGACAGCGCTCTTTCGCTTGAAGAACAGCTTGCAAGCGGATTGATTCCGATAATTGTTCCTGAAGGCTTTGTTGAGCACGCCGTAAGCGAGAACGTTTATGCAGGTAAGGGAATGGGCAGAAGAGCATCGTATCAGTACGGCGTTTTTCTTGAGGAATCCGAAACGGGCAAGGTCGCAATGGGAATCGGAATGGGACAGTCAACGGGTATGGTATCCTTCATACCTCCTACATATGAAATCAGAAGCACCGGCGAAACTTATACTGTCGACGGAGTAACAATGGAGTTTCAGATGACTCCCGGTACTGAAGCACCCGCCGAGATGAATATATGGTTTCCCGAATTGAAAGCACTCTGGCTTGCAGAAAACTGCACGGCAACTCTCCATAACCTTTACACTCTCCGCGGTGCGCAGATACGCGACGGTAACGCATGGGCGAAATACATTACGGAGGCAATGTCCCTTTACGGCGATGAAGCAGAGGTTGCCTTCCAGTCGCATAACTGGCCGCATTGGGGAAATGAACTGATAAACGATTATCTTGCAGACACTGCTGCGGTTTATAAATTTATTAACGACCAGACTCTTACGTATATAAACCAGGGCTATACGTCGGATGAGATTTCAAATATGATTGAGCTGCCCGAAGAGCTTGCAAAAAACTGGTATACAAGGCAGTATTACGGTACGGTTGCTCATAACTCAAAGGCGGTTTATCAGAAATATATGGGTTGGTACGACGCAAACCCCGTCAACCTCAATCCTCTTGAGCCTACGGAAAGTGCGAAAAAATGGGTTGAATATCTCGGCGATACCGATGAGGTACTCAGAAAGGCCAAAGAAGATTTTGAAAAGGGCGAATATCAGTGGGTTGCGGAGGTTACAAACGTTATTGTTTATGCCGACCCCGATAATACCGCCGCAAGGCTTCTCTGTGCCGATGCGCTTGAACAGCTCGGATATCAGGCTGAATCGGGCACGTGGAGAAATGCTTATCTTTCCGCTGCACTTGAGCTGAGAAACGGCAACGCAGCTGAAAAGGGCAAAAACGCAAAATCCGACGGAAGTGTTCTTAAAAATATGTCCGCCGAGATGATATTTGACTATATCGGCATTCTCCTTGATAAGCAGGCACTTGCAGACGAAGATTTCGTAATTAATTTTAATCTTACCGATACAAACGAAAAAATAATGCTTCGTTTTAATAACGGTGCTTTGCTTCAGTGCCACAACACATCGTCAGAATCGGCAGACCTGACGGTAACGTGCCCGAAAAAAGCGCTTGTGTTTATTATTCAGCGCAATACGGACGGCATAAGCGCATCCATGAAGCTTGAAGGCGATGCAGCAAAGCTTCAGCTGATAATTGATAATCTGAATCAGTTCAGCTTTGCGGATAATGCGAAATTCAATATAGCAGAACCGTAAAACAAAGTGAGGTAATGACCATGAATATAAATAAAACCGTTAACGGAAACGAACTTACGGTTGCTATTGAAGGCAGACTTGATACCGCAACCGCTCCCCAACTTGAAGCGGAGCTTAATCAGAGCATCGGCGGTGTTGAAAAGCTTCTTTTTGATTTTGCAGGGCTCGAATATCTTTCCTCTGCAGGTCTGCGTGTGCTTCTCGGCGCACAGAAAATTATGAATAAGCAGGGCGAAATGATTGTCAGAAACGTAAATGAAACCATTATGGAAATCTTTGAGATCACGGGTTTCTGTGATGTTCTTACCATTGAATAATTATGAAAAAAGAAACAAAACATATCGGGTGCGTTCAGACGATGGTTGTTGGTGCTTGTTGTTATTGCGTTTTTGGCAACAACGGCTTTTCTCTGGATTTCGCAAACGAAAATTTCGCAAAACAATGCGATAAACCTGCTTCCTGTTTGAGATTATATTAGCATATACAGCCGAAAAGAGCAAAGCGCTGCGCTTTATTATCTTTTTCAGAAAATATATTGTTTTTTCAGGCAGTTTTGCTATGCTTTATAAAGAGGTGAGAGAAATATGTTTATTCAGAGAATTATCAGCTTCTTTCTGGCGGTTGTAACGTTTCTGGGTTATGCTTTTAATTTTCAGAAGCCGTTGAGTGAGGCGGAATATGAGGTTTCAACAAAGGAGGTTATGCGTAATATGGATAAATACGCAGGCATTCATTCCGAAATCAAAGATTGCGGCGGTGTACCCACTCTTTATATCAACGGCGAAGCGCACGCAGCCGTGGCGTATATGACTTATCTGGAAAAATTCAATGAATATGACGATTTTGCGGCGGCAGGCTACAAATTCTTTTCTGTTCCCGTTCTTTTTTCGGGCAGATGGATAAGCATAACAGACGGGTTGACGCCGTTTAAAAAAGGTATTTTTGACGTTAAAGGCGAGCCTGATTTTTCGCTGTTTGACGAGGCGGTTGAAAAAATTCTTGAAGCCTGCCCCGATGCTTACATAATCCCCAGAGTCAACATAAGTATGCCTGTCTGGTGGGAGCAGGAAAACCCTGCCGAGCTGAATTATAAAGACGGTGTTGCATGCAGAGAATCGTTTTATTCGCAAAAATGGCGTGACGATGCATCACGGTTTTTGCGTGAGTTTACGCAGTACGCAAACTCCTGCCGATATGCTTCGCATATTGTGGGTTATCAGATAGCAGGCGGCAACACGGAGGAATGGTTTCACTTTGACATGAACGGCGGCTACGGCGAATGCGCAAAGCCTGCCTTTAAAGCTTTCCTTGAGAAATATTACCCTGAGGTTGAATATAAAGGCTTGCCCGATTTAACACAGCTTAACAAAAAAGAAGATTATTTTAACGACGTGTATCTCAGCCGATACATAGAGTTTGCAAACTTCAAGGTTGCGGAAGCCATAAGCCACTTTGCGCAGATAGTCAAAGAGGAAACGGGCGACAACGTTGTTGTGGGCACGTTTTACGGTTATACGCTTGAAGTTACCAACCCTTTGCAGGGTAATCACGCGCTCAACTATATTTTAAAAGACCCGAATATTGACTTCATCTGCTCACCGAATTCATATATCGGCACCCGTTCACCCGACCTTGACTGGACTGAAATGTATCCTGCCGATTCAATCCGTCTGCACGGCAAAATGTGCTTTCAGGAGTGCGACATAAGAACGCACCTGACACAGGTTTTGTCAGAAAAAGACCCGTCAACCGACCCTTACGGGCTTCTTGAAGCGCCCGTGTGGCATCCCAGAGCATCAAAATATCAGGCGATGAACGAAATCAGAAAATCGTTTGCCCGTCAGCTTATAAAAGGCAACGCGCTCTGGTGGTTTGATATGTGGGGCGGCTGGTATGCCGACGAAGACATTATGAACGAAATGGCAACCTACAAGAGCATTTATGAGCAAAGCATAACCGACGCCGACAGAAGCTCAAAAGCAGAGGTTGCGGTTTTTGTTGATGAGAGCGCTTATAAATATCTCACAGACGGCTCTTTGCGCAATATTTTTCACAGCAGACGCAGTGAGCTGGGTCTGATGGGTGCACCGTATGATATTTATGACGTTAATGATTTTGAAGCGGTGTACGGCAATTACAAGGCGGTTATTCTGCTCTCAAATGCAAAAACCGTCAATATGGAAAATGCACTCAGCCTTTGCAAAGCAAACGGCGTGCCTTACATTATGACCTCAAGCCTTAAGGAAAAATTCACGGTCAGCGAACTGCGCGCATTCTGCAAAACAAACGGAGTTCACGTTTACTGCGAAACCGACGATATTATTTACGTTAATGAAAATTATATCTGCATCTATGCCGTAACCGAGGGAGAAAAAACACTCAGCCTCGGCAGAGAAAGAAACGTCAGCGAGCTGCTTGGCGGCACTTATCAGGGCGCGGCAGACACCGTTACCGTTAAAATGCAAAAGGGCGAAACAAAGCTCTTCAGGCTTGACTGAGCGGATTTACCGTTGTTGCCGTTGCCTCTTGACAACGCTGAAAAATGATATTATAATAATCAGCAATTAAATATGAATTGATAAGATACGGTTCCAAACGCTTTTTGCGGAACAGATTAAAAGGGAAATCGGGTCAGAATCCCGAGCAACCGCCATTACCGTGTTTGCGGCTTTGCCGCATCAGTCGGAACACCTGCCGTGTCTTTTTCAGGTTAAACACAACTTTGGTGAGAAGAGTGCAACCGATTAACTGCTCAACAGTTATCGGGATGCATTTTTGTTACCCTTGTTGAGTTGTTTGTCTGTTGTACTCTTTTAACTTTCGGGTTAAAAGAGTATTTTTTTATGTTCAAAATCAGTGGCCACTGTTTTGATAAAAATTTTCAAAAGGAGTTTTCAGAATGAAAAAATTATTCTCGGTTATGCTTGCATTTGTTATGGTTATGGGATGCATAAGCATAACGTCATTTGCGGATGAAGCTTCGGCGACGGTTTACGTTTCAATTGCAAACAAAGGTCAGCTTGTTGCCGCGCAAACGGAAGTTACCGTTACCGATATTGACGGTGACAACGCTTTAACCGTTAACGATGCTCTTTATGCGGCGCATGAGGCTGTGTATTCGGGCGGAGCAAAAAAAGGCTACAGTTATTACACTCACAAAGATTACGGTCTTTCAATCGGCAAACTTTGGGGCGACACAAGCGGAAATTTCGGATATTATATCAACAATTCTTCTTGTTGGAGCCTTGCAGACGTTGTTAAAAACGGCGACCGTCTTAATGCTTTTGTTTATTCCGACAGCAAAAATTATTCAGACAAATATTGCTTTTTTGGCAGCTATGCCGTTACTGCAGACACAAATTCCGATATCGAACTGACTCTGAGCGGTGCAGGTTATGATGCAAACTGGAACCCCGTAACCGTTCCTGTGGCTAATGCAGAAATAACCGTTGACGGTGTTAAAACGGGAGTTAAAACCGATGCAAACGGCAAGGCAACAATTCAGATAAGCGAAGCAGGCGAACATATCATAAGCGCTGTTTCTGCAACGGAAACTCTTGTTCCTCCCGTGTGCACAGCACAGATTAACGGCGGATTTTTTGCATCCGTTCTTTCTGCAATAACCTCATTTTTCTCTGCAATTATCAACTTCATTCTTTCAATTTTTGCATAATTTATGAAAAGATCAGTTGCTTTTACAATTGCTTTGATTGTTGCAACGGCGGTTTTTTTCCCCGCCGTTGCATACGGCAGCGAAGCAAAACGGTATGAAGAAAGAATAATTGAATATAATCTGCAAAAATCAGCTGTTTCTTCCGTTCAGGAATGGATTGACGGCGAGCTGACTGATGCTGCAGGAGAAGGCTCCGAGTGGTATATTATTGCTTTGAGCAAGCACGGTAATTATGATTTTTTAAATTACAATAACGCTTTAAACAAATATCTTTCAGAAAACGAAGTCGGCTCGGCATCCTCACGGCTTAAATATGCGCTCACATATATCGCAATCGGCGATAAAACGAATCCGTATATCAATAAAGCCATTGACAGTTCAATCGGAGAGCAAGGAATAATGAGCCTTGTTTTTGGGTTGCATTTGCTTAATAACGGATATAATTGTGATGCTTATTCCGTGAACGGACTGATTGATGAACTGCTCTCTTTTCAGCTTGCAGACGGCGGCTTTTCGGTTATGGGAGAATACGGCGACGTTGACGTGACCGCTATGACGGTGCAGGCATTGGCTGCTCATTACAGTAATCCTGCGGTCAGATCTTCGGTTGATAAAGCTGTTGACTTTCTCTCTGCCCGTCAGCTTGAAAACGGCGGATTTTCGGCATATGGCGTTCCTAACCCCGAAAGCTCTGCGCAGGTTATAATTATGTTTTCTTCTTTGGGCGTTGATGTTTGCGCCGATGGCAGATTCATAAAAAACGGCAACACCGTTTTTGACGGAATAAACCAATTCTGTTTGGATGACGGAAGCTTTTGCCACAAAGAAGGCGGTGCTTCGGATGCAACCGCAACAGCACAGGTTCTGTGCGCTTCAATTGCATATGAGAATTTTAAAAACAGCAAATCTCCGTTTTATATTTTTAATGAAAATAAAAATATTTCTGAAAAAACAACAGCCGCAACCGAAACAACGTCAACAACCGAAAGTGCTTTGATTGAAAGTGATTCGGGAAACACAAGCGCAACAATAAGCCCTGAATATGAAACGATAAAAACCGAAACCGCAGAAAACGGCAAAAACGAATCCGATACGGTTCGGTTTGTGATAATCTCTGTGTGCACTGTTTCTGTATTAATATGTGTTGTTCTTTTTGTAACCAAAAAGCATAAATTCACAGTTTTTGTTATAGTTTCAGCAGTTGCAATTATTGCTGTTGCTGTGGGGATATCGGGCAACGATAAACCAGACACGGTTGGCTCGGTTACAATAAGCATTAACTGTGAAACGGTAAAAGATAATGGCAAAAGCCATATACCCAAAAACGGAATTATCCTCAAGGAAACCGAGGTGGAAATTCAAAACGGTGACACGGTTTATGACGTTCTTGCCGAAGTTTGCAAAGAAAACGGAATTCTGTTTTCTGCAAATATGGGATATATCGAGGGAATAAATAACGTGTTTGAAATGGATTTCGGCAAATCATCGGGGTGGATATATTTTGTAAACGGAGAATCTCCGTCGGTTGGTTGCGAAAGTTATGAGCTTGCTGACGGCGATATGATTGAATGGCATTACACCTGCGATTTAGGCAAAGACCTTGACATTGATTTTGAAAAATAATATAATCAAAGAACGGTTTGAAACGCTTTTGCGGAGTAGATTAAAAGGGAAATCGGGTCAGAATCCCGAGCAACCGCCATTACCGTGTTTGCGGCTTTGCCGCATCAGTCGGAACACCTGCCGTAACTTGGTTTAACACTTTTTGGATGGAAGAGTAACAGCCGACTTACCCTGAATTTTCGGGTCAGATCTGCTATATGTTTATACCTGCAAACTCTTTCAGCCGATTGTGTTGAAAGAGTTTTTTTGTTGGTGAAAATAATGATTAATAACAAAAAGAAAGAATGGGCAGCCGAAACCCTTCGGCAGAAAAGCGAAGAGTTGGGAAGACTGCCCAAAAAGACTGATTTTGACGTGGCAACAATGTCGCGGATAAAAGCTTTTCTCGGGCCGTGGCCAAGAGCGTTGGAAGCGGCAGGGCTTAAAGAAGCAAAGAAAAAACAACGGTGAAAGTATGAAACAGGACGCATTTTCAAAACTTCATCCTGCGGTGAATCTGCTGTTTTTCATCGGAGCTATGTGCTTCGGTGTTCTTTTGCAGCACCCCGTTTATCTGCTTGCAGGCATATTTGCAAGCGGAGCGTATTATCTTACCCTCAACGGCAGAAAAGGGATGAAAAACATATTGCTGATGATACCGCTTTTTGCGTTTGTTACGCTTTTTAATCCGATTGTCAACACCCGAGGCGTTACGGTGCTTTTTACATATCTTGACAGACCTTATACACTTGAATCTCTTGTTTACGGCGTAGCTGTTGCGGCAACGTTTGTGCTGATGCTTTTGTGGTTCGGATGCTACGGCAAGGTGCTCACGGGTGATAAATTCACCTGCCTTTTCGGCAACCTTGCGCCGTCGCTGTCGCTTCTTCTTGTTATGGTTTTCCGTTTGATACCGAATCTTTTGCAAAAGGCAAAGCAGATTATCGGCGTCAGAAATTCAATCGGCAAAGGCACGGCGGAAAAATCATCGTTAAAAGATAAATTCAATTCGGGAATGACGGTAATCGGCGTTCTTGCCTCGTGGGCGCTTGAAGGCAGCATCGTAACAAGCGATTCAATGCGTTCAAGAGGCTACGGCACGGCAAAACGGACAAGCTTTATGATTTACAGAATGACTGCAACGGATTGGATTTTAATCGCAGTTATGCTTGCTTTGCTTGGTGTTGTTATCTTTTTTGCGGCAAACGGCGGAATGACCGCGGAATTTTTGCCCAAGAGAAATATAACGCCTGTAAACGGCTTTAACACAATCGGATTTATCGCTTATCTCGGTTATCTTATGATACCGACAGCGCTGAATATCAAGGAGGTTATACAGTGGAAAATTTCAGAATCGAAAATCTGAGCTTTTCTTATCCCGAATCAGAAAAGAAATCACTTGATAACGTTTCTTTGAAGATTGAAAAAGGCGAATACATCGTTCTCTGCGGCAAATCGGGAAGCGGAAAAAC
>JAZNDY010000325.1:0-18835 GCA_045588295.1 Acutalibacteraceae bacterium | reverse complement strand
ATTTCGTCCATAAGCTGCTGACGGGTAAAGATTTTGCCCGGGAATGAAGCCATTTTATACAGCAGCATAAATTCTTTCTGCGGCAGAATCATACTCTCGCCGCCGCTTGTTACGGTGAGCGAATCGCACTCCATAACGGTTGAGCCGAAAGTGAGCCTGCGTTCATTCATAACCTGCGCTCTTCTTAAAAGCGAGCCTACACGCAGCACCATTTCATTAACGTTAATCGGTTTTATCATATAGTCATCCATACCCGAAAGGAAGCCGAGGCGCATATCGTCAAAAGCGTCTTTGGCGGTGATGGTCAGCACGGGGATGTTGTTGCCTGCACTGCGCAAAGTGCGCACAAGTTCGTAACCGTCCATAACAGGCATCATAATGTCGGATATTATAAGGTCATAATAGCTGCTGTCAAGAGTATCCAGAGCTTCTTTGCCGTTTGAAACGCCTGTAACGGAATAGCCGTTTTTGAGCAACACGTGCCTGAAAAGGTCACGCAGCTCGGTATCGTCTTCAGCAATAAGAATTTTAAACATCTGTATCATCCTCTAATATATTAATGTAATTATACTACACCATTATCGCGAATAAATCAATAAGAGCAGACGCAAAGCATCTGCTCTTTTAATACCTGTTTCTTACTCTTTCAGCAAAGGCTGTCAGACCGTCAAGGCGGAGCTTCGTGCCGTCATCAAGAATGGCGTTGCCGTAAAACTTGCCGAAAACCTGATGCGAATTCTGGCTGACTATGCCTACGTTGCGGTAGTTGTGGTTAAGGTAAACGGGCTGAAAACGCATATCAAATCTGCCGTCAGAGCTGATTATGCGCCAAGGCTGCATAATGTTTTGGGGGATATCAAAGCGGATGCGGTCAAGCTTATGGCACTTGCCGTCATAAAAAATCATATTTTCGCTTGCGGCGGTTGTGTTGCCGAAACCGTAGCCGAGATTGAAGCCGAAAGGCTTGCCGTCAATCACTCCGTTGCCCGAGCTCCAATACCAGGTGTTATCATACGTCCACACACCTCTGCCCCAGTCAAGAGTTGCAAAATCTTTATCCGGGTTAAAAACGTGCGTTTTGCCTTCATATTTAACGTAGCCTTCAGCAGGCAGACAGTTGATTTTCTGGTTATAATAAAAAGCCTTGCTGTCATCTTCCCACGGGGTGGCTATAACCATTGTGTCACCGCTGTAGTTATGCAGAAAAATATCAAATTCCGCTTCGCCGTGGAGTTTGCTTTTTTGGTAACGCCCCTTGAGCCTGCGTCCGCCGTTTTCGTGAGTGACTGAAACGGCGCAATGCTTTTTATCAACGGTTATGTCGCCGTATGCGCTGTGTGTGGGCATATTCATTTTACCCATCGGCAGGGGGATGGGTTCAATGAAAGAATACTTTTTGCCTTCAATAAGTTCAAAGCAGTTTGTGCTTACAACGCCTATATAGCGGCTGTCAGCAACAGTCAGGGCAAAAGCAAAGCCGTTTTCGCAGACAATACCGTAATAATCCCACTCTTTGATTCTTGTTTTGTCTGCCTTAACGTCAAGCGGGTCATATTCCATTATCAGCTTTGTGGACCAGCCGGGCTCAAGCAGAGAGCCGTCCTCACCGAGAAGCTTATGCGGTTCATCAATTCTGTGATTCATAAAACCCACCTTTGCTGTTTAATAGCGGCAAAAAACACTTGCCATAATTTTTAATTGTAATATAGAAAAATCAACCAACATTCAACTCAAGTTCAACTTTTGTTGAAAAACAATGAAATTTGCCGCTTCTTGGCACAAAAAACCTGCAACAGCGTTTTGCCGATGCAGGTTTTCCGGTTATGTTCAGTTTGAAAGCTTTGCCGTCTGGCGCTGTGCCATAACAAGCTTGGCATAAATGCCGTTTTGCATAAGCAGCTCTCTGTGAGTGCCCACCTCGGCAATTCTGCCTTTTTCAATAACAACAAGGCGGTCCGCGTTACGCAGGGTTGAAAGCCTGTGCGCAATTGCGAAGGTAGTTCTGCCTTTAACGAGCTTTGCAAGGGCTTCCTGAATCAGATTTTCCGTTTCAGGGTCAAGAGCCGACGTTGCTTCGTCAAGAATAAGAATTTCAGGGTTGCGGAGCACGGCGCGGGCGATTGATATTCTCTGCCGCTCGCCGCCCGAAAGGTTATGACCGTTTTCGCCAACGATGGTGTTATATCCGTCAGGCAGTTTCATAATGAATTCGTGGGCGTTTGCCGCCTTTGCCGCAGCAATAACCTCGCTCGGCTCTGCCGTGCGGCGTGCATAAGCGATGTTATCATAAATCGTGCCGGCAAACAGGAAAGTTTCCTGGAAAACAACGCCAACCTTTTCTCTGTAATCGCTCTGGCGCATTTGCTTAACGTCGTTGCCGCTGACGGTAATGCTGCCTGCGTCGGCATCATAAAGGCGCATAATCAGGTTGATAAGCGTTGATTTACCTGCGCCCGAATGACCGACAAGACCAATCATTTCGCCCTGTTTTACGGTCAGGTTGATATCTTTGAGCACAGGCTCGTATGCCTTGTAGCCGAAACGCACGTCGCTGAAAACGATATCGCCCTCAAGCTTTGCTTCAACGGGAGATTCGGCATCCGTTACGCTCTGCTTTTCATCAACAACCTCAAAAATTTTGATAAGGCTTGTTGCAACCTCGCCGAGTCTGCGGGGCAGAGTTGAAATCCAGCGCAAAGGCTGATAAATGTAGGCAAGGAAAAGTGTGAATTCAAGGAGTTCACCAACCGAAATCTGACCGCTGATTGCCATTCTGCCGCCGAAATAAAGCACAAGGAATTCGCCTATGCCCATAAAGAACGATAAGAACGGAAAAACCTTTGCCCAAAGCTGTTCGTTGCTTGCAGAAATTTCTGCAAGGCGAAGGCAGATACTGTCAAATTTTTTGATTTCTCTTTCTTCACTTCCGAAGGTCTTAACAACTCTTATGCCTTTAACGATATCGTGAAGCACGGAGTTGCACCTTGAATTGCATCGCCACTGCTTTTCATAGCGGATATGAATAAACTTCCAGAAGCCTCTGATTGCAAGAATAACAAGAGGCACGGGAATAAACACAAGAAGCGTCAGCACGGGACTTATGCTGATAAGAATAACCAGAATAACGATGAACATTATCAGCTTTTCGATGGCATACATACCGTGCTCCGTAACGAATCGGCGCACAACCTCGGTGTCCTTTGTAACTCTTTTCATCAGGTCGCCCGAAGTTTTTTTGGACATTGAGGAAAGAGAGAGTCTTTGCACCTTGTCATAAACCAGCAGACGCAGGTCATTTGAGAATCGCGAACTTATTTTGTTTGTTCTTCTTTGCGATATAACAAGGAAAAATCTGCCGCCAATCTGTGTTAACGCCATAAGAAGCACAAGGAGAATGATGCCCTTGGTTCTTTCATCAGCAGTCAGTGCAGAGTTTGTGAGATAACCGTCAAGCAGTTTTGCGTTGAGCACGGGCAACATTGCGCCAAGCGCTGTTGAAATTGAAAGAAGAATACCTGAAAACGCAAGTCCGCCGAGATACGGCTTTGCCATACCGACTGCACGCCTGAAAATATAGCTTTTTTCAACGCAGAAAAGGCAAACGTCAATACCCTTGGGGTAATGCTTGCCGCATTTGGGGCAAACCCTGAAGTCTTCGCGTGAAAGCTCGGTTTCCTCACCTGTTTTTATATAATGGTTAACAACCTTGCAGAATTCGCCGACTTCATTTGCCTGTGAGAGTGAGAAGCGGCAGACGGGGATTGAGTTTTCCATCTCGGCTCCTGCGCCCTCGGGCACAAGCTCAAGGCAACCGCAACCAACGTAAGAACGCTGAAGAAGCTCGCCGATTCCGTCAAGATTATGGCTGAAAACGGTTTCACCGTTGCAGACGGCAAGCAGAGAGCCGTTTTCAAATATAAGCTCACCGTCGCATAAACAGCCGTCTGCGGTCAGGTCAAACCGCACTTTGTTTTGCATAAATTTCACCCCTTTTCGGTGATTATATTTCAATTAATAAAGATAAGGCTCTAACTTGCGGCGGCTTTTTGCTTCAATGCCGTCAAAGTCTGTTATTCTGTATCGGTTGCCGTCAATATCCGTAACGTCAATCGCATCGCCGTGCTGGCGGATGCTTTTGGTGATATCTTTAACCGCAAACGATTTTTTTGTTCCGCCGATAACAACGTCAAAATAGAAATGACCCATTTTTTCTTTGATAGATTCGATTTTATCAATAATGGGGCAATAATAACGCTGTGAGAGCTCGGCTCTGATAAATTCCTGCTGTTCCTTGGAAAAATCTGCAATTTTTTCGATTATTCCCAGCTCGTTTTTCTCAATGTCAGAGATGCAGATATATTCATCGGGCAGAGTCAGCGGCAAAGAACGGGTCAGAATAACTCTTTTATATTCCTTGCCGTCAATTTCTGCGGCAAGAAAACCGTTGGGGTTAAATGAAAAAACGCATTTTTCGGGCGAAACGTATTCTGTTTTAAGGGTTTCGGGAGATATTGTGTTTGAACTCATTTTTATTCCTCCTCTTCTTCGGTTTCACCTGTGCCGATGCCGATTGTTTTGAGGGCTTCGGACTGAATTTTATATTGTTTATAGAATTCGCCTTTCTGCTTGAGAAGCTCCTGATACGTTCCGTATTCGATGATTTTGCCGTCATCAATAACGGCAAGATAATCCGAATCACGCAGGGTTGAAAGCCTGTGGGCGATGGCAAGCGTTGTTCTGCCTGCCTTGAGTTTAGTGAGCGAATTCTGAATGTTACGCTCGGTTTCGGTATCCATTGCGGCGGTTGCTTCGTCAAGAATAAGGATTTTGGGGTTTTGAATTATCGTTCTGGCGATTGAGATTCTCTGCCTTTCACCGCCTGAAAGCTTCTGGCCGCCTGCGCCGACCCTTGTTTCGTAAGCGTCGGGCAACTTCATAATAAAATCGTGTGCCGATGCGGCTTTTGCCGCGGCAATAACCTCGCTCATCGTTGCATCGGGCTTCGCATAGCGTATGTTATCGGCTATTGTGCCGATAAAAAGATAAATATCCTGCGAAACAAGACCGATGTTGCGGCGAAGCTCGGGGAGCTGAAGGTCACGCACGTCAATTCCGTCAATTTTAACAGAGCCTTCCTTAGCGTCATAAAGCCTTGCAATAAGGTTGGCGATTGTTGTTTTGCCTGCACCTGTTTTGCCGACTATGCCGAGCATATCGCCTGCCTTGACTTTGAGGCTGAGTTTTCTGATAACGGGTCTTGCAGGCTCATATTCAAACTCAAGCTCATTGATTTCAATATCACCGCGAAGACTTTCAAAGCTGACGGCGTTTTCTTTTTCAACAATATCGGGCTCTGCATCGCAGATTTCAAAAACTCTCTGCGCAGAGTCTGCACACCTTGACCACCAGTTTGAAACCCACGAAAGGAAACCGAACGGACCGCGGAGCATTTCAAGGTAAACTATGTATGCGAGCAGTGTGCCGGGAGTCATTTCGCCTTTTGCAACAAGCAAACCGCCTGCGCCGAGCACAACTGTTGAAAGAAGCAGAATAACAACTTCAAAGAACGGATAAACCGTTGCTTCCGTAACGGACAGCTTGATTTCTGAATTCATCAAATCTTCGCTTGCTTTGCTGAAACGGTCATATTCATCGTTTTCTTTTGCAAACGCTTTAATAACGCGCTGACCGTTTATGTTATCGCTGACCATTGCGGAAACTCTTGCACCGAAAAGCCAGGTGCGGTGGTGCAGCCTTCTGAAGAATTTATCGCCTAACACCAGAACGGTCATAAGAACGGGCAGGGCAACAATAACAATCAGTGAAAGCTTCCAGCTCATAACAAACATCAGCACAAGAACACCGAGAATGGTTGCCGTGTCAATAATCACGCTGGGCACACCGTCAACAAAAAACCAGTAGATGTTATTGGAGTCGCTTATAACTCTTTCCATCAGCGAGCCTGTCTGCTTTGATGAATAGAAGCCGACGGAAAGGCGTTGCATTGCTCTGAAAATCTTAACTCTGATATCATAGATAACTCTGGGCATAATGCCGCCTGTCAGATATTGCTGAATAACCGTCAGCACGGTGTTGAGCAGTTTTACGCCGAAGATTGAAAGAACGAGCGTGCCGAGAGCTTTCATAAGCTCTGCAACAGGCAGACCGTTGGGGTTTGCAAGCACGTCGTCAAACAGGGCACGGGTGCTGACCTGCGGAATGAAAACCGTAACGGCAGAGCCGAGCAGCATAATTGCAATGATGGCAACAATCTGCGGCACGTATCCGCCGAAGAATTTGAAAAGACGCACGGCAACGGCAGAGTTTTTGCCGCATTTTTTGCAGAAGTCTTTACCCTCGGGGCAAGGCTCGCCGCATTTTTTGCACTTTTTTTCTTCAGGCTCTGCTGACGTGGGGATTTCAGCTTCGCCTTTTTCTTTAAATGAGTTGAAAGCTTTTGTCAGGTTATCAAACTGACCGATTTTGCCTACGGAGAAGCGCACAAGGCTGCTCTGTTCACCGTTTTTAACGGCAATGAGTCTGCCCGTTGAAACATAGCGTTCAGTTTCAAGCGAATCAATGTCTTCAATGGGGATTGCAGTGATTTCTTCAACCGTGAATCGGGGTTCAACGTGTTTTTTGCGCTTGGTTTTAACAAGCTCTTCGGTGCCGTAAGCAATGTAGAAGCCTTTTTCGTCAAAACAGAGCCACGCACTGCGGTAACAGGCATCGTTATCCATATCACCGGTGACGCAAAAAATCAGATTCTTGGTGTCAAGGTCTGCTTCCTCAAGCTTTTTAAGCAGAAGCTCCGGAAACTTATGCTTATTCTTTTTGCCGTGAGAATGCCCGGACTTTTTCTCTTTCTTTCCCATTTTTTCACCTCTTTCATCTGTGATGGTTATATATAAAAGTTGACTGAGAGCAAATTTTGGTTATTTTGAAACAAAAAACACCGCTTCCTGTCCTCAGAAAGCGATGTGCATTAACCGGATATCCGCAACAATGTTCAAACGGCGCGCGGACGCAACACTTTGCCTGAGGAGCAAGCTGTGAGAAGATTCATTCTGTTTGTCATTGTGTCCGCCTCCTTTCGTACATTTAATATTCTTTTTTGAGTATAACTGCATACAAAAGCTTTGTCAAGATTTTTATAACTATTTTAATAAAAATTTTCCTTAAAAATTTTTCGGCAAGTCTACCAAAAAAACAGTGTTTTTTTAGTTCAAAATGTTATCTTTAAAATCCATATCAAAGATGATATAATATCGATATATATTGTCCGATTTTTCGGGCAAACCCGTTTTTGAACGGGTAAACGCATAAAAAGGAGATTTTTTATGGAAAACAGATTTTTCTGCGCAAAAGATAACGGTAAGCTCAATTACAAGCGCACCATACTTACCGGTTTTGGCTTTATGGCAACGTCTATTGCGTGGGCTATTTATGACCCTTTCATCACCAAAATTCTTAACAAGCTTCTCACAGGCTCTGAAGCTGTAACAGCTCTCAGTAATTTCCTCGTTGAAAAGCTTCCCATTCTTGCCAAGCTTTCGGCAGCGCAGGGCGATGATATTGTTCTTCCCGGCGGCGGATTCACCCTTGTTCCGCTTTTCATCGGTATTATTATGACGTTTGATAACATTTTCGGTGTTATCTTCCAGCCCACTTTCGGCAAGCTTTCAGACAGATGTCACTCCAAGCTCGGCAAGCGCCGCCCGTTCATCGTTTACGGCGCGCCCGTTTCGGCTCTTCTTTTCTTGCTTATCCCGATTGTTTTCCGCACGTTCCACAGCCTGCCCCTCACAATGATTTGCGTTATTCTGTTTGTTTTCTCAATGTCGTTGTGGCGTGCTCCCGTTGTTGCTCTTATGCCCGACCTCACACCTCCCTCGCTCCGCAGTGAAGGTAACGCCGTTATCAACCTTATGGGCGGTATCGGCTCAGCCGTAGGTATGG
This sequence comes from Acutalibacteraceae bacterium, assembly GCA_045588295.1. Classification (GTDB taxonomy): domain Bacteria; phylum Bacillota; class Clostridia; order Oscillospirales; family Acutalibacteraceae; genus CAG-177. Next base: position 10,876 of record JAZNDY010000325.1, on the reverse strand, counting down.
TTGCAGGCACAATCGGCATTCTTCTTTGCACACTGTTTACGGGTATGAGCAAAACCCAGATCAAGGCAGATGAAACCGTTTCGTTCCCCTATGTTTTTGCAATCGGCTCCATCGTTATGGTTATCGGTATGCTTGTTGTTCTTTTCTGCGTAAAAGAGCCTGACAGCCGCATCCGTCTTAAAAACGCTGCAGTTAACAATATGATTGCAGACGAAAAGGCAAAGGCAAAGGCTGAAAAAGAATCAAAGAAGGCAGAAAAGTCAGCCGCAAAGGCAGAAAAGCTTTCAAAGAGCGAAAGAAAGAGCCTTGTATTTATGCTCGGCTGCCTCTTCTTCCTCTTCTGCGGCACAAACGCAATCACAACCTTCTTCTCACTGTTTGCTCAGGAAATCCTTCATATGATTACCTCTGAAGCAGGTATTCTTATGACAATGTTTGCCATTTGCTCGGGTGTTGCTGCTCTTCCTGCGGGTAAGCTCGGCAAAAAGTTTGGCAGAAAGAAAACAATTATGGCAGGTCTTGCAATCTTCCTTTCCGCTTTTGTTGTTTTCTTCGGCATCTTTATTGCAATGCTCGGCAACCAGAATCTTTCCATCAAGAATTACGTTACGGTTAACGATGCTTATATTGCTGTTAACGACCAGCTTAACGAATTCAATTCGGAAAAATCAGACCTTGCCAAAGAGGCAGGCAAAGAAATTTCCGATGCAGACACCCTCACTATGGAAAAATACATTGAATACAGAGCGGCTGTTGAAAACGGCAAGGACGTTTCAAAGTTCAGCACAAACTATGCAGAATTTGATGCAATCATTATGGAGCAGACCGAGCTTTGCGATTCACTTATCAAAGTAACCGAAAAAATTCTCGGCAAAAAGGTTACAACGGTTGACGCAGCTCTCACCGAAATCAACGGTTCTGTTGCCAACATCACAAAGATTCTCAACATTCTTATTTACCCCGTTCTTGTTCTCGGCGGCGCTGCAAATATGTTTATCACCGTTAACACTCTTCCCCTTGTTCTTGAAATCGGCGGTATCAACAAGGTCGGCACCTTCACAGGTTATTACTACACCGCAACGTTCTCAGCTCAGATTGCTTCACCCATTCTTTACGGTTTCATCAGAATGTTTGCAGGCACTTATATGTCGCTGTTCTATTACAGTCCCATCGCGTTCCTGCTTTCGATTATATTTATCATTTTCGTAAAACACGGCGAAGCTGTTCCTGATGACGTTATCAAGGCGGCAAAGGCAGCTGAAGATTAATCCGCTTTCTTCTGCCGGAACGGGGAGCAGGGCTCCGCAACCGTGCTTTTAATTCCGGCAAGATTCATACATCCTTCTATAAAAGCTAAAGGCATCGGGTAACCGGTGCCTTTAGCTTTGCCTGTTAATAAATGCAGAACACGGGATTTGACAAAAAACGCGCTAATTCTTAAATAATTATGAAATATTTTAAAAACTATTTATTTCTGTTTCTGTGCCTGTTATAATAAGACAAAAGCAAGGAGCGGCTTTTGGGGCGGCTCCGAAACGGTGTCAAAGAGGTATTTGATATGTATAATATTCTGATTTGTGATGACGAAGCTGATATCCGCACTGCACTAAGAATTTATCTTAAGGATGACGGATATGAGATTTTTGAGGCCGAAAACGGCAAAAAAGCACTTGAAGTTATTGAAAAGGAAGAAATCCATCTGCTTCTGATGGATATAATGATGCCTGTTATGGACGGGATGAAGGCTCTGGCAAAGCTCAGGGAGTATTCAAACATTCCCGTTATTCTTCTTACGGCAAAAACGCAGGATATGGATAAAATTATCGGGCTCAACTCGGGTGCCGATGACTACATAACAAAGCCGTTTAACCCCATTGAGGTCAGCGCAAGAGTCAAGTCACAGCTTCGCAGATATATGCGTCTGGGCGGCTCCGCCACGGGCGTTTCGGCTGAAGCAATTCTTTATAACGGCGGCATAGAGCTTGACATCAAATCAAAAACAGCCAGCATTGACGGCGAGCCGATTAACCTCACACCGACAGAGTTTTCGCTGCTCAAATTTTTTATGGAAAATCAGGGCAGAGTTTTTTCGCCCAAAGATATTTACCGCCACGTCTGGAGGGATGACCCTCTCGGCGCAGAAAACACGGTAACGGTTCATATCCGCCATCTCAGAGAGAAAATTGAAATCAACCCAGCCAGCCCGGATTACCTTAAGGTTGTGTGGGGTCACGGCTATAAAATGGAAAAGAAGCCTTCACCCGGTGAGGAGCAGGCGCAATAAACTGACTGCCGATAATAAAAACCGGCAGCTGACGGAGGGGAGATACCGTGGGCAAAAGAATACGCTCCGAAACAGACCGCACCTCTGCCATAATCATTCTGATTTGTATGGCGTTTGTGGCTGTCGGCTGTGTTCTGGGCATATCTTATCTTGTGGAATATAACTTTTATGAAAAAGGCGATGACGGCAAAACAGCCAAAACGATTGCTTTCCAGATTTATTCGCTTGATGACCTTGAGCAGGCGCAGGATTACTATAACTGTGTTTACGAGAACAAAGATGACTACAGAATAAATTACTATAAAGACAGGTTTTCGCAATCAAGAACAAACTTTATGTTCTATGTTACCGACATCAGCGGCGAGGTTTATTACACAAACTCGCCCGAAGGCATCAGCGGCGTTAAAGCCGAGTATGAAACGGCGCAATACAGCGGCAGTTCAAGCTATTTTATCTATGATGCAAAAGGCGAAACCATACCGCTGAGAATAAATTATTATCTTAACGAAATCAACGGTGATTCCGTAAAAGATAAATATGCAAGCTCATTCCAATGGATTGAAATTGCAGATATGCTCAAATACGTGTTGTTTTTTGCGTTGAGCATTGCGGCGATTGTGATTGTTATTATGCTTTCTCTCATAACAATCAATGCAGGTCTTGAAGAAAATGACAGCGGCGAGGTTGAGCCGGGCTTCATAGACCGCATACCGTTTGATATCTGCGTGTTGTTTGTTCTTGTTATCTTTGGCGTTTCGTGGGTTATTATGGGGCTCACAACGGCGGCAGACGTAGGTATGGTTCTTAATAACGTTATTGTTATGATAACCGTTGTTGCCATAATCCTTGTTCTTATGACTTTCCTTACCACTCTTTCGATAAGAGTAAAGATGGGCAAGCTTTTTAAAAACACAATAATTTACAGAATAATCAGAAAATTCAAAAGAAAAACTCCGCGCAAAATCAGAAGGCGTTTGTTTAAAGAGCTCAGCTTTTTCAAAAAAATCTGCATCGGCATAACAGTTTATATTATTGCGGAGGCGGCAGTTTTGCTCACAACGCTTTATTTCGGCGTTATCAGCAAAGGCGCAGAGCCAAAGAGCGTTCTCGGCGTGTTTGTTATTTTGTGGGCATTGACAAGGCTTGTTATGATTCCGATTATTGCGATGATAGCCATAAACCTCAACTATATCCGTGAAGAGGGTCAGCGCCTTGCAGAAGGTGTTCTCGGCGATGAAATTGCAAGCAAGCTTACCATTGCCAGCTTTAAGGCACACGGCAAAAACCTTGACCAGATCAGAAAAGAAATCAACAAAGCAATGGAGCAGGAAATCAAAAGCGAAAGGCTTAAGAGTGAGCTTATCACCAACGTTTCGCACGATATAAAAACACCGCTGACTTCTATTGTGAGCTACGTTGATTTGCTTAAAAGAGAGGGTCTGACAAAAAAAGAAAGAGAAAAATACCTTGATATACTTTCGCACCACACAGAAAACCTGAATCTGTTGCTCGACGACCTGATTGAAGCGTCGCAAATCAGCTCAGGCAACATTGAGATTGAGCTTTCAAAAATCAGTCTGAACATAATCATCAATCAGACTGTTGAAGAGTTTGCGGATAAGCTTGAAAAGAGCTGCCTGTTGCCGAGAGTTTCAATGCCCGAGCAGGATATTTACGTTATGGGCGACGGACGTTGGCTCTGGCGAATCCTTGCAAACCTCTTTAACAATGCCTGCAAATATGCGGCGCCTGACACCGACGTTGAAATAACGCTCACCGTTGACGGCGGCAAGGCAAGGCTCAGCATTGCCAACATCTCAAAAGCCGAGCTTTACGTTGATGCACAGGAGCTTACGGAGCGATTTGTCAGAGGTGACCGCTCGCGTCACACAGAGGGCAGCGGTCTGGGTCTTTCAATATCCAAAACCCTTGCAGTGCTTCAGGGCGCAGACCTTGAGGTTGAAGCAGAAAACAACGTGTTCAAAGCATCTGTTTTGTTTGATGTTGAAGAGGATAAATCTGTTTCTGAAACAAAAAGAAAAAAGAAGCATAACCCGGAGGAAGCCAAGTGAAAATAAGAATATTTGCGGTTGCCGCGCTCATTGTTTTGTCATCGTTTTTCGGTGCTTGTGCGCATAAGGAAGCAGAAGAGCCTTTAAAAACGAAAGAAACAAGCAGCAAAGCGTTGAGCACAACCGCGCAAACAACCGTTGCCGCAACGGAGCTGACCGAGGTTTTGACAACGCAGTTGATTTCAACAACGGCACCTGCAACAACCCTACCGTTAACAACAAAAGCTCCTGCAACAACCAAAGCTCCCGTCAGATATCCTTCATCAACCGATGGCGGAGAGATAATGACCGTGATTGACGCGCGCATATACAAAGACGTTCAGATTGAGCTTGTTGAGAGCAAATACGGCGTTGTTGAGCGCAAATATAAAACTGTATATTATCAGCTGGTTAATAACCGCAGAGTTGACGTTGGTTATGAGTATACAGGTCACTCTTTTGACAGAAGCGATTATTCTGCAACATATGAGGAGCTTCTGCCTGCGGCAAGAAAAAACAGAGAAACATACAAAGATTATATTAACGAGAATCTTCGCATAATCAACGCATTAAGAGCTGAAAAAGGCATAGCTCCGCTCAGGCTCAGTGAAGAACTGACCGTTATGGCTTGCGCCAGGGCAGAGGAAATTGCATGGTCGGGTGTGCATTCACACAGACGCCCCGACGGCACGAGGTGCTTCACTATTTTTAAAGAAGCAGGTTTTAACAAAGGCACGGCGGGCGAAAATCTGGGTTATGTTTTTGATAACCCTGAGGACGTTTGTCAGGCGTGGAAAGAATCACGCACACACTATGAAAACCTGATGAACCCTGATTTTGTTGAAATCGGTATAGGCGTTGCCGCTGACCCTGACGAAGACGGAAAGCTCTGTTGGGCAAACCATTTTCTGACTGCCTGACACATTTTTAATTTAAACTTAAAGCAAAGGTCTGTTACAATGAAAAAAGCAATAGCATTTTTAACCCTGCTTGCCGCAGTTGCGTCTTTCACGGCGTGCGGCGGCAGAAACGTTGAAGAAATAACCGAAGCATCCGTTATTCCTCACGCAGAAAGAGAAACCGTTACCGCAGAGCAAAAACCGAATGACAGCGGTGTTGCCGCAAGCGGAAACAATTCGGATGCTCAATGGGTGTTTTATAATGACGGAGCACTTGAAATAACCGGCAGCGGCAGATGGGAAGCAAGCCCCGAAGTGCTTGCGTATGCCGAAAACATTAAAAAAATCCGTTTCGGTGAGGGAATTAACGCAATAGGCGCACAGGCTTTTAAGGATTGCAAAAACCTCAAGGACCTTGATTTGCCCGAAAGTCTGCAGGTCATTGAAGCACAGGCTTTTTCAGGCTGCAGCGTTAAGGCTTTGGTTATCGGCAAAAACGTTGCTTTTATTTCTGCAGATGCTTTTGATGAATGCGAAATAACCGACGTTAAAATCAGCACGGATAACGCAAATTATTCCGCTGATAATTACGGTGTGATTTTTAACAAAGCAAAAACCGAGCTTATAATGTATTCCGACGGATTCAGGATGAATTCTTACGCTGTTCCGCCAACGGTTGAAAAGATTGGCGATAACGCATTTCTCGGCAACGAAAATCTGGTCAGCGTAACTCTTCCCGACAGTCTTAAAGAAATCGGTGCAGGTGCGTTTGCAAACTGCGAAAACCTGCGTGAAATTGAGTTTTCACAGCAGTTGGCGGTTATAGGAGCATCAGCGTTTGAAAACTGCAACTCTCTCAAAGAATTGAAATTCCCCGAAACTCTGCAGGTTATAGGTGACGGTTCGTTTGCAGGCTGCACGGGCATAACGGAGCTGGATTTGCCCAAATCCGTTACCACTGTTGGTGTGAGTGCTTTTGCAGAAACTGTTGAAGAGGTTCATTACGCCGGCAGCAAAACCGCTTGGTCGGCGGTTTGGGTGGGCGAAAACGCATTCACAAACGCAAGCGTAATATACGGCGAAAAAGATCCGCAATAAAAGCAAAAGGGATGTCCGTGAGGACATCCCTTAATTTGTTGTTTGGGTTTATTTGGATGCTTTCTTCTTTTTCTTTGAAACAATGATGTTAACAAGAATGCCGAGGATGAGAGCTGTTGCGATTGAAGTAACCTGAATCTTGCCGAAATTGAGGGCAAGACCGCCGATGCCGGCAATAAGAATAACGGAAACAACAAAGAGGTTTCTGTTATCTTCAAGGTTGACTTTCTGAACCATCTTAAGACCGCTGACGGCGATGAAGCCGTAAAGAGCCATGCAGATGCCGCCCATTACGCAGCTGGGGATGGAGTTAACGAAAGCAACAAAAGGAGACGTGAAAGCGATTGCAATTGCAAGAATTGCGGCTGTGATAATTGTTGCAACAGAAGCGTTGCCTGTGATTGCAACGCAGGCAACCGATTCGCCGTAGGTTGTGTTGGGGCAACCGCCAAACACGGAACCAACCATTGAACCTACACCGTCGCCAAGAAGAGTTCTGTGCAGACCGGGGTCTTTGAGAAGGTCTTTTTCAATAATTGAGGAGATGTTTTTGTGGTCTGCAATATGTTCTGCAAAAACAACAAACGCAACGGGAACGTATGCCATTGCAACGGAGCCGATATATGCGGAATTAATTTCTTTGAAGCCTGCGATTGCATTGATAAAAGTGAAATCGGGCAACTGGAAAAACGTTTTAACGGTTACGCCGTCAGCCCAGAGGGCGGTGATGGAAGAAAAATCAATAACCTTGAGCGCATCGATTCCTGCATATTTGCCGATAACGGTGAACACGGCGGCAACCGCATAACCCGAAAGAATGCCGATGATGAAGGGGATGAGCCTTGCAAACTTTTTGCCGTAAACAGAGCAGATAATAACAACAAGAAGTGACACAAGACCGCAGAGCACTGCAATGAGAGTGTGACCGCCTGCAGGAGCTTTCTGAAGGTCACCGATTGCGTTGCCTGCAAGAGAAAGACCGATTATTGATACCGTGGGGCCGATAACCTGCTTGGGCATAAGCTTATCAATCCACTTAACGCCTGCAAGCTTGACTATAAGAGCAATAACAACGTAAACAAGGCCTGCAAAAACGGCACCGATAATAAGACCGGCGAAGCCTGCGGAGGCTGAAACAGCGCCTGCAAAAGCGGCAGCCATTGAGCCGAGGAAAGCGAACGATGAGCCGAGGAAAACGGGGCTTCTGAATTTTGTGAAAAGGGCATAAACCAGAGTTCCCATACCTGCGCCGAGAAGTGCGGCGGCGGGACTCATCTGCGTGGTGAATTCCCATTCGATTTTGCCCGCAGCGATGCCTTCAATAACACCGCCGTTAATGATGACGGGAACAACGAGCGTTGCCGCCATAATGGCAAGAAGCTGCTGAATTGCAAAAACAATCAGCTGGCCGAATTTGGGCTTGTCCTTGATGTTGTAAACAAGATTCATTTTCTGACCTCCGATATGATTTTTTGAGGATAAATGCTGATATTATTTTAGCACGCAAAACGGCAGTTGTAAACTGTTTTGGTATATAATCCGACAAAATCTTTCGGCAAAATTATTGTTTGAACCAACCTTTTAACGGCAGAATTATGACATCTTACAAAAAAAATTCAACTGCTTGACTTTGCGGTTTTGTTGTGATATACCTTAATAGGTTTAAAATATATAAGGAAATCAGGCGAAAAATATGAACACTTTATTGTGCATCTCAATTGCCATTGCGGCAGGTCTTTTTATGAGCCGTCTTTCAAAGATTTTCAACCTTCCTTCGGTAACGGCTTATCTTGTTGCAGGTATCGTTGTGGGTCCCTATTGCCTTGGCAGACTCGGCATTGACGGTCTGGGCTTCACATCGGCTGATAACGTAAGAGAATTTGAAATTATCTCCAACGTGGCTCTCGGCTTTATTGCTTTTGCAATCGGCAACGAATTCAGGCTTTCGCAGCTTAAGCAGGTTGGCAAAAAAGCAACCTTCATCGGTATTTTCCAGGCGGTTGTGGCAACTCTCTGCGTTGATGCGGCGCTTATCGGTCTGCATTTTGTGCTTGGCGAAAAATTGCCTCTGCCGATGGCAATTACTCTTGGCGCAATTGCGGCGGCAACAGCTCCTGCGGCAACTCTTATGGTTGTGCGTCAGTATAAGGCAAAGGGTAAGCTTACGGATTTGCTTCTGCCCATCGTTGCTATTGACGACGCGGTTGGTCTTATCATTTTTGCCGTTTCGTTCGGAATTTCAAAGGCTCTTATTCACGGCGAGCCTAACCTTATGGCAATCATCGTTGTGCCGCTTCTTGAAATTGTTTGCTCCATTGCTCTGGGTGCAATTATGGGCGCAATTTTCACGTTCTGCGAAAAGTTCTTCAGCTCAAACAGCAAGCGTCTGAGCCTTTCAATAACGTTTGTTATTTTGACCGTTGCAATTTCAATGATTAAAATTCCGGTTGGCAGCATCCACATAGGTTTCTCAACGCTTCTTGTGTGCATGATGCTTGGCACAATGTTCTGTAATCTCTGTGATTTCTCTGCTGAAATTATGGATAAAACAGATAAGTGGACAAATCCGCTTTTCACGCTGTTCTTTGTTCTCAGCGGCGCAGAGCTTGAGCTTGGCGTGTTTACGGATATTGCGATTGTCGGCATCGGCGCGGCTTACATTATTTCGCGTTCGTTCGGCAAATATTTCGGTGCATATGCAAGCGCAAAGATTACGCATTGTGAAAAGAAAACCACAAAATATCTCGGCATAACTCTGCTTCCGCAGGCAGGTGTTGCTCTTGGTATGAGTGTTACCGCAATGGAGCTTGGCGAAGTCGGTCAGCTTATCAGAAACATTGTTCTTTTCTCTGTTTTGGTTTATGAGCTTGTGGGCCCCACTCTCACAAAGATTTCGCTCACAAAAGCAGGCGAAATTGCTCCCAAGGAGCCGCACCACCACAGAAAGAACAGAACTGCTCCGTCAAAAATTTAACAAAAAAGAAAAATCCCGTTTATGGCGGGATTTTTTTTGTTTTTATTAGTGCATTTGCTGAAAATATATGTTATTATATAAACATCCTATGAAGCAGAAAGGCGGAGGAAAATGAAAAAATTAATTTCTGTTTTGCTTTGCGTTGCAATGCTTTTTGCAATCTGTGCAAGCGGTGCAACGGCACATATCACAGAAGAGAGCGAGATTTCCGATTACCCCGTTATAATCGTTCCCGGTTACAGCGCAACCACTCTTTATGTTGGTGACAGCTTTGAAACGGGCGAAAAGGTCTGGGGTCTTAATATGGACCTTGTTCTTGAAAGAGTTCTTGCAAGAATTGTAGATATCGGAATCGGTCTGGGTGCAACTCTTACCGTTGGCGATGCAAAGCATATTGCAAACACTCTTGGCGAAGAAATGACCGTTATGTTTGAAAAAATCCGTTGCAATCCTGACGGCTCAAGCGCATATGACGTAAAGCGTAAATATGACACTGCGCACAAGAGCAACAGTGCATATATGCTTGAAAACCTGAAAGAGGGCGACCCCGATGAGCGCCATGAGCAGGATATTGCGGCAGCTATTGCTGAATACGTGGGCACAGAAAATATCTATAACTTCACAAGTGATTTCAGAATGGGTGCTGAAACCTGCGCTCATTTGCTTCACGAATTTATTCAGGACGTTAAAAAAGAAACAGGCAAAGATAAGGTTAATATTTTCTGCCTCAGCCACGGCGGCCAGGTAACCGCAACATACCTTAATCTTTACGGCCATCTTGGTGACGTTGATAATGCCGTGCTTACAATCCCCGCAATCGGCGGCGCAGGTATTCTTTATGATGCTTTCAACGCAGAAATTGATTTTGATGAAGAATGCCTTATCCGTTTTATTGAACACGGAACAATGACAGAAGAGGATTATAACTGGCTCGTTAAGGCTCAGCAGCTTGGCTTTATTGATAAAATCCTTGAAGAGCTTATTCCTCAGATTTTCCCCCTTCTCGGATACTGGGGCAGCCTTTGGGATTTTTGCCCCGTTGATAAATATGAATACCTCAAGGAAAAGCTTCTTGACCCTGTTGAAAGTGCTGCTCTGATTGAAAAGAGCGACCGCTTCCATTATGAGTTGCTTCCCACAATGGGTGAAAAGCTTCAGAAATGCATTGATGATTACGGTATGAATATCACCATCATTGCAGGCACAGGCAACAGAATTGTTACGGGTCTTATGGAAAATTCAGATGCCATCATAACCACCAACGCCTCAACGGGCGCTTACTGTGCACCGCTTGGCGAAAGATTTGCAGACGGTTACGTTCAGAAGAACCCCTGTGGCGGCAAAAACAAAATCAGCCCCGATATGGATATTGATGCATCAACCGCATATCTGCCTGACAACACCTGGTTTGTTGACGGCCTTTTCCACGGTATGACTTTCAAGGATGATTATACATCAAGTCTGCTTCTCACTACGCTTCTCACAGATGAGATTACCGATGTTTACAGCGACCCCGATTATCCGCAGTTCAGAGACACCTCAAACCCCGCACACGGCGTGTATGCAGAAT
>JAZNDY010000324.1:0-1591 GCA_045588295.1 Acutalibacteraceae bacterium | reverse complement strand
ACGGTTATGCTCGTCGGTCTTGTTAACTCTGGCATTATGAAGCTCGGTCAGAGCGTTACCGTTATTATGGGTTCAAACATCGGCACAACCATAACAGCGTGGTTGCTTTCGCTCACGGGAATTGACAGCAACAATTTTTTTGTTCAGCTTTTAAAACCCGTTAACTTTTCGCCCCTTATCGCTTTCGGCGGCATTCTGCTTGCGATGGTTGCCAAAAAGAACAGAAGCAAGGATATCGGCGCAATTATGATCGGTTTTGCTCTGCTTATGTTCGGCATGGAGCTTATGAGCGGCGCTATGGACCCTCTTGCCGACAACCCCGAATTCGCAAGCATAATGACAATGTTCACCAACCCCCTGCTGGGCATCCTTGTCGGTATCGTTATAACCGCAATTGTTCAGAGCTCATCTGCTTCCGTCGGTATTCTTCAGGCTCTGTCAATGACGGGCAGCATCTCCGTGGGCGCTGTTATTCCCATTATTATGGGTCAGAACATCGGTACCTGCATCACGGCGCTTATCTCCAGCTTCGGCGTTAACAAACACGCCAAGCGCGTAACTGCCGTTCACGTTTCGTTCAACATAATCGGCACGGCTGTCTGGCTTGCGGTTTATCTTATTCTTGACGGTATTTTCAAATTTGCTTTTGCCGATGCAGATGCAACACCGTTTGCAATTGCCGTTATTCATTCAATCTTCAACGTTGCAACAACTCTGCTTCTCTTACCGTTTTCAAAACAGCTTGAAAAACTTGCTCACAAGCTTGTTAAAGATAAAGCACAGAAACACAAGGGAACAACCTTCCTTGATGACAGACTTCTTGCCACACCCGGTATTGCCGTTGCTCAAAGCCGCGAATACACAAGCGAAATGGCTCGTATTTCTGCCCAGATGCTTCAGGATGCCATCAGTCTGCTTGATAACTTCAACCAGAAAAAGGCTGATGAGATTATTGCAAACGAGCAGAAGCTTGACGATTATGAAGATAAACTCGGCACTTTCCTTGTGAAGCTGTCAGGTAACCAGCTTTCTGATGAGGACAGTAACACGGTTTCCACCCTGCTTCACACCATCGGCGATTTTGAAAGAATCGGCGACCACGCGGCAAACATTGTTAACACTTCAATTGAGATGCACACCAAAGGCATTGCATTCTCTGACAAAGCAAAGGCTGAAATCAAGGTTGCAACCAACGCTCTGTTTGAGATAACAAGCCTGACGGCAGATGCATTCTGCTTCAACAACACCTCGCTTGCGCTTGAGGTTGAGCCGCTTGAGCAGGTTATTGACGGTATGGTTGACGAAATCAAAACGCGCCATATCAGCAGACTCACGGCAGGCGGATGCACAATTGAGCTTGGCTTTATCCTTTCAGACCTGCTTAACGACGTTGAAAGAGTGAGCGACCATTGCTCAAACATTGCCGTTTCGGTTCTTCGCATTCACGACAGTGTGTTCGACACTCACGCTTACCTTAATAATTATAAAAATGAAGGCGGCGAACACTTCACCAAAGCGTTTGAAAGCTATCAGAAGAAGCACCGCTTGCCCAATTAAAGAGAGGATTTTGATTATGAAAAAGATTATTGCT
>JAZNDY010000323.1:0-4269 GCA_045588295.1 Acutalibacteraceae bacterium | reverse complement strand
TTTTGCCCAGACCGGGAGGGCCGTAGAGCAAAACATGGTCAAGCGTATCACCTCTGCGGCGGGCCGCTTCTATATAAACCGAAAGGTTTTCTTTAACTTTTTCCTGGCCGATATATTCATCAATCGTTTTCGGTCTGAGAGAAAGCTCAATATCGTTATCTTCCGAGGACGAAAACTCGGGGGCAACAATTCTGTTTTCAAAATCAAAATCCACCGTAATTCCTCCTCAATTATAAATTCTTTGCAAGCTGCTTGAGAGCCTGCTTTATCATATCTTCCGTTGAAAGGTTGCCGTCAAGCTTGCCGACGGCGATGCTTGCTTCGGAGCGGCTGTAGCCGAGCATCACGAGAGCGTTGACCGCATCCTCACCTGCATAGCTGACAGTTGCCTTCTGTGCGGCGGCGATATCGCCGAGAGCTGCAGATGAGCCCGCAAAAGAATCAAGCTTGCCTTTAAGCTCAAGCACAATTCTCTGGGCGATTTTTGCGCCCACGCCCTGTGCGGCAGTGATTGACTTGACGTCTCCGCCGGCAACGCAGACCGCAAGCCTGTCGGGCGAAAGCTGCGAAAGCACTGCAAGACCTGCTTTTGGGCCGACGCCCGAAACGCCGATAAGCATTTTAAAGCAGTCAAGCTCGCTTTTATCAGCAAAGCCGAAAAGGTCAAGCGCATCCTCACGCACGTTGAGATATGTGAAAAGAGTTTGTTTTTCGCCTACGGGAGCGCATTTTTTGAGAGTATTCAAAGTTGTAAAAAGTCTGAAAGCCACACCGTTGCAATCAATGGCAACGCTGTTTTCATCGGTAAACACCACAGTACCTGTTATGCTGTAAAACATAATTAACGCTCCTTGAATTTTATGTGAGTTGTTATCTTCTGCCGAGCTGACCTATCAGCGAGCCTGCCGAATGGCAGTGGCAGATTGCCATTGCAAGCGCATCGGCGGCGTCGTCGGGTTTGGGGATTTTTTCAAGGTTGAGCATAACACGGGTCATTTCCTGCACCTGCTTTTTTTCTGCTCTGCCATAGCCGACAACACTCTGCTTGACCTGCAAGGGGGTATATTCAAAAATAGGGACTTTGTTTTTCTGAGCCGCAAGCACCAGCGCGCCCCTCGCCTGCGCAACGTCGATTGCCGTTTTCTGGTTTGTGTTAAAAAACAGTTTTTCAATCGCCATTGCATCGGGTCTGAATTTCTGAATCAGCTCGTTTGCCTCATCAAAAATTTTTTCTATTCTGACGTTGAACGGTGTGTGTGCTTCTGTTGTTATTGCGCCGTATGTGAGCACCCTGAAATGGTTGCTGTGATATTCAACAACGCCGCAGCCGACTATTGCATAGCCGGGGTCAATGCCTAAAACTATCATTTTTTGCCTGACTCTCTTTCACGAACTATCATTTTGGTCGGTGTGCCCTCAAGACCGAAGATTTCTCTTATCTGGTTATCAAGATAACGCTGATAACTATAGTGGAAAAGCTCTGCGTTATTAACAAAGCAAACGAATGTCGGCGGTCTTGTTGAAGCCTGAGTCATATAATAAATCTTCAGGCGTTTGCCCTTATCTGTGGGCGGCTGAACTCTTGCGGTTGCATCGGCAAGCACGTCGTTAAGCTTACCTGTTGAAATGCGCATTGCGTTCTGGGTATCAACAAACTTGATAAGTTCAAACAGACGGTCAAGTCTGATTTTCTCTTTTGCAGAGATAAAGATAATCGGGGCATAAGACATAAACGCAAAATCCTTCATCAGTTTTTTGCGGTAGCTGTCCATGGTTTTGCCGTCCTTTTCAACGGCATCCCATTTGTTAACGGCGATGATGCACCCCTTGCCCATTTCGTGAGCAATACCGGCAACCTTGGAATCCTGCTCGGTGAAACCTTCCTGCGCGTCAATCATAATAACGCAGACCGTTGCTCTTTCAACCGCCATTTTGGCTCTGATAACGGAATATTTTTCAATCTGGTCATAGACCTTGCTCTTTCTGCGAAGACCCGCAGTGTCAATAAACACAAACTTGCCGTGCTCGTTTTCCACAATTGAGTCTGTTGCATCACGGGTTGTGCCTGCGATGTTTGAAACAATCATTCTGTCTTCGCCGAGAACAGCGTTAACAAGAGAGGATTTGCCGACGTTGGGTTTGCCGATAACGGCAACCTTTATAGCCTCTTCCATCTCTTCTTCAGCCTCTTTGCCCGGCAAATACTTAAGCACTTCGTCAAGAAGGTCGCCCGTGCCGTGGCCGTGAACGGAAGAAACGGCAATGGGGTCGCCCAAGCCGAGATTATAGAATTCATAGAAATCCGCAGGCAGTTCGCCGACGGTGTCACACTTATTAACACAAAGAATGACGGGTTTGCCGCTCTTCTGAAGCATTGCGGCAACCTCTGTGTCAGTTGCAACAACACCCGAACGCAGGTCAGTCACAAGGATGATAACGTCTGCGCTGTCAATGGCAAGCTGAGCCTGCCTGCGCATCTGCTTAAGAATAACGTCATCCGAATACGGTTCAATACCGCCTGTGTCAATAAGCATAAAATGCCTGTCCAGCCACTCGCATTCGCCATAGATTCTGTCTCTGGTAACACCGGGTGTGTCATCAACGATCGAAAGTCTTGCGCCAACAAGCTTATTAAAAAGAGTTGATTTGCCGACATTGGGTCTGCCGACAATTGCAACAACGTTGTTCATACTTTAACCTCCTAACAATGCAAACAGCAGGTCGTCTCCGCCTGTACCGTTTGCCGAAACTTTAACTCCGAGCCTTTGTGAAAGCTCTTCAACTGTCATATCATCAAGCAGCATATCGCCCTCGCTTCTCAGGCAGTTTGGCGGAATAAGCACTTCCTCGCCAAGGTCAACGCCCTCAAGCGCATCTGCAATATCTCTGCCGCAGAGCAAACCTGAAACGGTTATCATTTTACCCAGAAGCCTGTTTTCGGCTTCAACAACGTTAACGTCAAGCCCCTTTATCTTGCTCATCGCCTTTTCTGCAAGGCTTCTGATAAGCGGATAAGCCGCCTGACCCGTAACCGCCGTTACTCTGCGATTTTTTTCTTTTATCCCGCACTCATCGAGCGCCTTTATAAATTCGCTCTCAAGAAGAGCCCACATTCCCACACCGTTTTCAAGCTGAGGGAAGCCGTTATAATATTCTGCATCAGGAATATCTCTGCCTGCCTTAAGATAAAACTCATCAGCGGCATAGGCAATAATCTCACCGTGTTTCTTTTCAAATTCAGCATTGAAGCGGTCGATAATATCAATAACTTCACCTGCTGTTTCGGGCGTGTATGCCTCAAGCGGATAAAGGCCCTCTCTGTGGTCAGAAAGGCCAACGGGCACCGCCGCAATGCTCTGCACCTGCGGATAAAGCTCACCAAGCTTTTGCAGGCTGAATTCAAGCTCCTTGCCGTCGTTGATTCCCGGGCAAAGCACAAGCTGAGTGTTAAGAAGAATGCCGCCGTCTGCAAGCTTTTTGATAAAGCCCAGCGATTCGCCTGCATGGGGATTGAGCATCATTTTAACTCTCAAATCAGGGTTCATCGTATGCACGGAAATATTGACGGGGCTTATATGCATTTTGATTATGCGGTCAATATCTTCATCGCTCATATTGGTGAGCGTTATATAGTTGCCGAAAAGGAACGAAAGCCGTGAGTCGTCATCTTTGAAATAAAGGCTCTCGCGTAATCCTTCAGGAAGCTGGTCAATGAAGCAGAAGATACATTTGTTTTTGCAACGTTGCTGTTTATCCATAAGATAAGTTTCAAACTCCAAACCGATATCCTCAAACTCATCCTTGGTTATTGTAACAACCTTGCTTTTGCCGTCTGCCCCTTTAAGAGCAAGGCGGAGCTTTTTATCGTTAAGATAAAAGCGGTAATCAAGCACGTCTCTGACGGAGTTGCCGTTGACAGAAACCAGGCAGTCGCCTGCCGATATTTTCTTTTTTGCCGCAAGACTGCCGCTTTGAACGGATTTGATTATGACTGCCATAGTTTCACCTGCCGATATTACCCTATTTTATATTCAAGATATTATAGCACATATATTTAAAAAAAGATAGTTAAATATTTGTAAATTATATATTTATTTTATTAAAGAAAGTTATACGATTTGCATATTGTAAAACGCATTACGGTAGGATATAATGTATAATGTGAATTTATGTTCAAATCTACGAAAGAACAGGTTAAGATAAATGTTTGTTGATATTGTGAAAATAAAAATCAAAGCAGGCAACGGCGGTAACGGCGCCGTCAGCTTC
>JAZNDY010000322.1:0-7287 GCA_045588295.1 Acutalibacteraceae bacterium | reverse complement strand
AAGTTTGTTAACTGCGCCTATTGGCATTTTATTGAAATCAATGCAACAGAAAACGCCACAGTGCGTAACTGCGTTTTTAACGGCGCCACATATACTGCGGTTGATGAAAGGCTTTATAACGAGCAACTTCAGCTTGATTTGTCGCACGACGGCTCATATGGCCCCGTTTATAACTGTGACGGCAAGCTCATCGACTTTTGTAAGGATGATACCGTTTGCCGCAACATTACGGTTGCTTCAAACGTCTTCAAGTGTGCGGGTTTTCCTGCTATCGGCCATCACGGAGACTGCAATCACCATAATATTACAATATCAGATAATATTTTTGACGGTTCGTCAGGCTCGCTTCAGAAGAGCAGGGGATATATTTTCTTCAGACCGATGGTAAGTGACGTTAAGGTTAACGGCAATGCCTTTATTGCTCCTGAAAATAATGGTAATCCCAATATCGGCATCGTTGCCGAAAATTCTGATTGTACCCAAATGCTTGTTGAAAACAACGTGTTCAGCGGACACTTCAGCGAATATTTTGTTGGCGGCATAACTGAAAAGAATAACGTTATGGTTGCCGATAATTGAAATGCAAAAATGTTATGAATTGCGTTGAGCAAGGAGATGATAACTATGAATATACTTATAATAGACGGCCAGGGCGGTCAGCTCGGAAGTCAGATAATAAAAGCGGTTATCAGCAGATATCCTGATGCTGATTTAACTGCAGTCGGCACAAATGCCGCCGCAACAACCGCAATGGTTAAAGCGGGTGCAAAGAAAGCGGCAACGGGTGAAAATCCGATAATCGTTGCCTGCAGAAAAGCTGACGTTATTATAGGCCCGATAGGTATTGTTGTTGCCGATGCTTTGCTTGGTGAAATCACACCGAAGGCGGCGATTGCAGTTGGCCAGAGCAACGCCGTGCGCATTCTTATTCCTATAAACAAATGTGAAAATCTGGTTGCAGGTGTTGCAAACCTTACACTTACGGCTCTGATTGAAGATGCTCTGTTGAAACTTGACGGAATTATAAATAAACACTTGAAATAATGCTCGCGGGATGATATAATAATCCCATTGTTCAGAAGAACAATACCGAGAACTGAAGTTCTTTTGTTTATGATTTATATTATATGTAATGCTATGAAGGCGTTGGTTTCCCTGCAGGGAAAACTGCGCCCTTTTATTTTTGCACTGAAAGGAACTTCTATGAAAAAACAAAAACAGCTTATCAACCTTGCGCTTGCGGCAATGTTTCTTGCTCTTGCTTACGTTATGCCGTTTCTGACAGGTCAGATTCCCCAGGTGGGTGCTATGCTTTGCCCGATGCATATCCCTGTTATTCTTTGCGGCTTTGTTTGTGGCGGCCCGTGGGGGCTTGCGGTCGGATTTGTTGCTCCGCTTTTGCGTTCTCTTACTCTTAATATGCCCGTAATGTTTCCCAACGCACTTGCAATGGCGTTTGAACTTGCAACTTACGGTCTTGTGAGCGGCATTCTCTACCGTGTGTTGCCCAAAAAGAAAGGTTACATTTATGTTTCGCTCATTATCTCAATGATAGTCGGCAGACTTGTTTGGGGGGCGGTTCAGTTTTGCTGTATGGGTCTTGATGCTTCAAAATTCAGCTTTGCCGCTTTCTGGGCAGGCGCCGTAGCAAACGCACTTCCCGGAATCGTTCTTCAGATTGTTGTTATTCCTGTTGTTGTTTTGCTTCTTGAAAAAACGGGGATTATCAGCAAAAAACTGTGATCACGCTTTGCAAAGGAAATGCCAAGAAATATTCAAACATAAAATCAGCTCTTTCGTAAAAAAACAAAGCAGTCACACAAGCGTGACTGCTTTGTTTATTAATATAAAACCTCTTCAAGATAGTTAAGCCAGATTACTGTGTTTTTTCTGTTCAGGTGGATTCCGTCGCTTGCCGCTTCGGCAATCAGGTTGCCTTCTGAGTCCATAAGGCAGGGCGGCTGTTCAATATATTTTACACCAACGTCGTTTGCGAACTGTTTTATTCTTGCGTTGCGCATTGCTATTGTTTCATTGTTGCATCCGCATTCGTTTTTTGCCGATGCTTTTGCACTTACGGGAATTATAGCGTGCAGATATATTTCTGCATCGGGCACTCTTTCCTGAACAGCGGTTATAACGTCAGCATATTTTTCAATGAAATAATCAACGTTTGTCCATCCGCATTCGTTTTCGCCAAACATCAGAATGATTTTGTCAAAATCCTTGCCGTTCAGCTCGTCAAGAATAATAACGTCGCTGTCAGTAACGTGTTTTGTAAATGCTGTTCTGACGTCAAGACCAACAACGGGATAAACGTTTTTGGCAAGACCGCTGTCCTTTACGGCAACAAATCTTGAGTTGCCGAGAAATGCGCAGTTATCAAAATAGGGCATTCCGTCTTTTGAAGGAAACTCTGACGAAGGCGATTCTTCGGTTACTTTTGCGTCAGTTACGGCGGTTGTAACGGTTGCTTCTTCGGTTGTGTTTATCTGTGCGGAAGGTTCTTCGATTTGCTCTGAAACCGAAGTTATCCCGTTAACGGTTGTTTCAGCTTTTTGCCCGGATACCGTATCGGGAGTTTTTACTGCGCACGCGCCTGTGATTGCAATTGCGGTAATTGCTGATAATATAACAAATATTTTTCTGATTTTCATTTTTTCACCCGGGTTCTCTCTTTTGTCAGGTTTTCATTATATACCCGATATATTCCGCTTTCAATCAACAAATATTTACAATAGAGTTACAAACAGTTACAAAAAACGCTTGCTTGCGCAGATAAAGATTCAAGGCTGTTAAAGTTTGGTATGCTTGCAAAACAGCAGCCTTTTTGATATAATTCTTAACATAAAAAAGAAAGGGGAATAAGGCGTGAACACATTTGATAATCTTTTCAGCAGAAGGTCAATCAGAACGTATAACGGCAAAAATATAAACGAAGCGGAGCTTGGTCAGATATTAAAAGCGGCGTATGCTTCGCCTGTTGGCAGAGCTCTTTATGATACACTTAATATTACCGTAATCAGCAACCGTAATTATCTCGATAAATGGGAAGATTATTGTGAAAGCGAAAGCGGCCACAGACCTTTTTACGGTGCACCGACGGTTATTCTTGTTTCTTCGCTTATTCCTTCAACCGATTTAAAAAGCGTTAACGTTAATTTTTCAAACGCCGCAATTCTTGTTCAAAATATGGCAACGGCCGCAACCGAACTCGGTATCGGTTCATGCCATATCTGGGGTGCTGTCAGATTTCTTAACGGAAATGCAGAACTTCTTGATGAACTTAATCTCCCTGACGGGATGGTTCCGTGTTGCGCAATAACACTCGGTTATACGGATGAAAAATATGAGCTGCGCGATATTCCCGAAAACAAAATAAAAACTGATTTCTTCAGATAAAAACTCAAGCTCCGCAGGTTGATCTCTGCGGAGCTTTTTATAATTCAGGCTGTTTTTATTTTTCAATGATTTCAATATTGCCGCTGTTTACGTACGTTCCGTTTTGATAATAAGATTCTGAGTTGATGCTTAAGTCAGCGCCTGACGGCACGTATATAACAGCTTTCATATCCTGCGGCAGGGTTACGTTGATAACGAAATTATCGCCCGCTTTTTTATAATCCAGAACTATTAATCCTTTTACGCTCGGAACAGTGCAGTTCATACTGTCTGACATAGCATACTGCGGCTCAATTTTAACCTTTTCATAGCCTGCTTCAACGGGGGCGATGCCTGCAAAATGTTTGCTCATAATAACAAGCGGTCCGCCGCTCCAGGCGTGGTTCTTTGTGCCTTGCCAGGAATTCCAGAATTCCCAGAGGGTGGAGTAATCCTCACTCATCATTCCTTCGTATCTTTCTTTGATTCTGTCTCTTGCAGCTTCATATTCACCCATTTTGCAAAGAGCTTCAAGAACGTAATATTCCATATAAGGACTTGAATTTTTGGTGGTTTTGAGCACGTTTGTTATTGTTTTATACTGCTCTTCATTTGCAAGGCCTGCCAGAACTGCAAGTGCGTTTGCTCTGTCATCGGGTGTTTCGGCGGCTTTGCTTTTAAAGCCGTTTTCTGACCAAAGCGCTTTGTAACCCTCTGTAATTGCGGCTTTTCTTTCGGTAATAAATCTGATGTCATCTTCTTTGCCAAGAATCTTTGCCATTTCTTCTGTTGCGGAAAGGGCATAATAGACCCATGCGTTTTCGATGGCAGTCATATCTGCTTTGTTGCCCCAGTCAGGCCAATCCCAAGATCCTCCGCGGTGAACAACGAGGTTGTTTTCATCCATTTCCCAAAGCTTAAGGTAGTCAAGCGAAGGGGAATAAACTTTTTCAACAAAGGCTTTGTCGCCTGTGTAATTATAATAAGTGAGAAAACCGACTATACCTGCAAGCTGCTGCATCGGCAGCTCAAAATAATCGCCGTTTATAGGCACAACCGTCTGAAGCACCTTTGTGTCTTCAACGTGTGAAAGCGTAGCCTCAACGCCCTTCTGATACAGCAAATAAGAATTGCTGTCCATAGAATACATAGTCATAACCATTTCGTTTGTAACGTCGCCCCACCACTGCGCTCTTTCTCTGTCCGGGCAGTCCATATAATTGTCACGCATGGTAACGTAGAGTGTGCGCAAAGACTTTTGCCACAGAGAGTTCATAAATTCATCGTCGCATTTAAAGTTACCGCAGAATGAGCTGTCATATCCCGTTTCGCGGTATTTCAGAGAAATAACGGTAACACCTTTGGGAATTTCATAAGTAATGTGTTCACCGTTAAACCAGCCCAAAGCCTCAAATTCCTGTTCGCCTTTTTTGGTTATGTAAGTGGTTGAAACCGCGCCAATCAGCGTGTTTTCTGTTGTGATGCGAATTTTTTTGCCAGCAGGGGCTGTTATTTTAAGATAGGGGGTAAGCTGGGCGTTATACGGAATATCTACCGTGATTTTTTCACCGAAAAGCTTTTTGACGGTATAGTTTTCATAATCCTTTGAATTCTCATAGTCTTTAAGACCGTAATCCTTTAAAAACGCAATTCCTCTCGGATAAAGCTTGCCGTAAACACCTTCACCGCCGGGTGCATATTCGGTTGCATTTTCCCATTCGGAAATATCGTAAGCTTTATCTGTCCAGTTACCAAACTCTTTTCTGGCATCATAATAAATACTGTATTCGGGAATTCTGTAGTTAGGCGGATAAAGAGCACTGTCAACGTAAGCGTTGTTTCTTTTAACTTTCCAGCTTTTGTCTGAAATGATGCTTACACCGTCACCGATAGCCTCAAAAATAAATCCGCCCTGACCGCTGCTTTCGTAAGAATAGCTTGTTTCATCATCCCAATACCACGCCAACGCGCAGATTGAGTTTTCACCTTTGCTAAGGTATGGGGCAATGTCAATGCTGTCATAATAGGCGCTGTTTTTTCGGGGACCTCGCTTAACGTTACCTTCAAAAACAACGTTTTTTCCATTGATATAAAGCCAGTATTTTGAATCGGCTGAAATGTGGGCAACAAGCTCTTCGGGCACCTTATCAAGGGTAACCTTTTTGCTCAGACACATCCAGACGTTTTTCTTTGTCAGGTTCTTGCTGTCCCAGATCCATTTAGCCTTCCAGTCGTTTTTTTCTTCAGTGTCAATAACGCTGTATCCCGGAATGCTTTCGGGTATTTGGTAATCGTTTGTATAAGGTATCATTGATGAGTCACCCCACGTGAAAATTGAAGAAATAAATGACGCCGCTATTACCAGATAAGAAATGATTATCTGTAAAACCTGCATAAAAAACCTCCTTGAGAATATACGAGCCGGCAGAATTTTGAAAACAATCTTTTGCTTTTGTTTATTTTATCACAGTTGATTTGTAATTTCAACTTGTCACCGTGCTAATTTGAAGTCAGAGTATGAAAAGGCAAGTTAATCGGTTATAAAAATCTGCTTATCACAAACTTTTATTTCAGCCGTATCAATTGCGTCAACGCTTGATGTTCCGACCGTTACCGTGTAATCTCCGTCGTGCATATCATACACCATATTTCTGTCCGGATATATGTAGAGGTTTCAGAAGGGTGAAAATTCGGTTTTTTCAAAAACTTTTTTAATTTTCAAATCGTCTTGAAAATGTCCCCTCACTTGGTAAGCATTTAGAAGGACCGAAAAAACGACTTTTTCGGAAACTTTTTTCAAAAAATTTATTTTTTGTAGTTTTGCACAAACAGATGTGTTGGTCTTTGTGTAAAAAAAACACCCTCCAATAGTTGGGACAGAGAATAGCGTTTTCTTACCCCTAAAATTGAAAAAAGTTTCAAAAATTTCAAGTTTGTAGAAACTGACGAAAAATACCCCTCACTTGTAAGGAACGGGAGAAGGTAAAAATGAGGTATATTTCTGAAAAAACTTTTCAAAAATTGAAAATTTGTTAAATCTGCCGAAAAAATACCCCTCTACTTGTAATGACTGGGAAGAGGTAAAAATAAGGTAGTTTTTAGAAAAAACTTTACAGAAACCGAAAGTTTGTAAAATCTGCACAATGAAATTCACAGTATCACGCTGCCGAAAAATGGGCATAAAAAATACCCCTCTCGGATGAACTAAGTGTTCAAACGAGAGAGGTTTTCTCTTGTATGAAATTAATGTGGGAAAGCCGTATACAGTATCATTTTTGTATCACGAGGTTTTCTGAAAGTCTCAAAACCCTTGATATATAAGGCTTTGTGAGCTTTTCGTTTCTTATTCCCACTCGATTGTGCCGATGGGCTTCGGGGTGAGGTCAAGAAGGACACGGTTGATGCCTTCAACCTCGTGAGTGATTCTGTCTGTGATGTGGTGAAGAACGGGGTAGGGGATTTCTTCAATTGTTGCTGTCATAGCATCCTTTGTGTTAACGGCGCGGATGATTGCGGGCCAGCCTTCATATCTCTTGCCGTCTTTAACGCCAACGCTCTTAACGTCGGGGATAGCGATGAAATACTGCCAAACTTTTTCTGCAAGACCGCAGTTATCGAATTCTTCGCGGAGAATTGCATCTGCTTCGCGGAGAGCGTGAAGTCTGTCGCGTGTGATTGCGCCGAGGCAACGAACACCGAGGCCGGGGCCGGGGAACGGCTGACGGTAGACCATAGCGTGCGGCAGGCCGAGCGCCTCACCGGCCACGCGCACCTCATCCTTAAAGAGGAACTTCAGCGGCTCAACGAGCAGGAAGTGCAGATCCTCGGGCAGGCCGCCGACATTGTGATGCGACTTTACAGCCTTCTTCCCTTCTGCCTGCTTGAAGCTTTCAAGAATATCGGGGT
>JAZNDY010000321.1:0-5974 GCA_045588295.1 Acutalibacteraceae bacterium | reverse complement strand
CAAAACCTGCCCCGATTGCGGCGGCAGAGGCTATGTTACCGTTGACCAGCGCACACCTTTCGGTGTTATGCAGACCCAGAAAACCTGTCCGCGCTGTTCAGGCAAGGGCAAGGTTATTGCCGAGCCGTGTGAAAAATGCCGCGGTGCAGGCAAGGTGCCAAACAAAACCTCAATCGAGGTCAACATACCCGCAGGTATTGATGACAGGCAGATGTTTACCGTCAGCGGTATGGGCCACGCAGGTCATAACGGCGGCCCCAGAGGTAACCTTAAGGTTGCTGTGTTTGTTAAACCGCACGCGTTCTTTGAGCGTGACGGCTATAACGTGTGGCTTGAATACAGAGTGTGCTATACTCAGGCAGTTCTTGGCGACAGCTTAAGAATCAAAACTCTTGATGGTGATGTCAAGTTTGACCTGCCGGCAGGTACGCAGTCAGGCACCGTTTTCAGCCTCAAGGGCAAGGGTATTCAGGTTCTTAACGGCAAGGGCAAGGGCGATCAGCTTGTTAAAATTATCGTTGACGTGCCCAAACACCTCAACCAGCGCCAGAAAGAACTTGTTGCCGAACTTGAAAAAGAGCTTGGCGTTGTAAGAGGAGCTCCCGTTAATAATAAACGAGGCTTCTTTGATAAATTCAAAGGGTGATTTTATGAAATATGAAACTCTGGTCTTTGACCTTGACGGCACTCTGATTGATACGCTTGATGACCTGATGGACAGCGTTAATTTTGCGCTGGATAAGTTCGGTTTCCCCTCAAGAAATCTTGACGAAATCCGTTCGTTTGTCGGTAACGGTGTTAAAAGACTTGTTTATTTAAGCGTGCCTGACGGCACAGACGAAGCAACAAGCGAAAAATGCCTTGAAATTTTCAAAGAGCATTATAAAGGCAATTCACAGAATAAAACCGCCCCCTATGCAGGCATTCAGGATATGCTCTCAAATGTCAAGGCGGCAGGCTTTAAAACTGCGGTTGTAACAAACAAAATTCAGGATGCGGCAATTGAAATTATCCGCAATTTCTTCGGTGATAAAATTGACGTTATCATCGGTCAGATTGACGGTGTTGCCCAGAAACCCGAGCCTGACGGCGTGTGGCTTGCGCTCGAAAAACTCGGCACAGACAGAGCAAATGCAATCTATATCGGTGATTCCGAGGTTGACTGTATGACAGCGCATAACGCAGGTCTGCCTTGCATCGGCGTAACCTGGGGCTTCAGAAGCAGAGAAGTGCTTGAGGAAAATAATGCCGAATTTATTGTTGATTTGCCTGAAAATATTCTTGATTGCGTTCAATAATTCTACATTTGCTCACCTTTGGCGGTGTTGACAAAACACCGCCAACATAATATAATTAATATGTCAATAAAATATGTCCTTATTTAGAGTGGCAGAGGGACAGGCCCTTTGAAGCCCGGCAACCTGTGTTAAGCAAGGTGCTAATTCCTGCGGAGTATATCTCCGAAAAATAAGGTGTTTTCAACCGCTGAAGATGCCTTCGGCGGTTTTTTTAGGACTATGGATTGATAGTTAAAAAGAGAAAGGTTAAAAACTATGGCAAATTATTTCTTCACATCAGAATCAGTAACAGGCGGCCATCCCGATAAAATCTGTGACCAGATTTCAGATGCCGTTCTTGATGCCATTCTTGCGCAGGACCCCATGGGCAGAGTTGCCTGCGAAACCTGCTGCACAACAGGTATGGTGCTCGTTATGGGCGAAATCACAACCACAGCAGATATCGATATCCCCAAAATCGTCAGAGAAACCGTTAACGAAATCGGCTATAACAACGCTGATTACGGCTTTGACTGCAACACCTGCGCTGTTATGACTGCTCTTGATAAGCAGTCAGGCGATATCGCAATGGGTGTTGACAGACTCGGCGCAGGCGACCAGGGTATGATGTTTGGCTTCGCTTGTGATGAAACTCCCGAGCTTATGCCTCTTCCCATTTCGCTTGCTCATAAGCTTTGCGCAAAGCTCACAGAGGTTCGCAGAAACGGCACTCTCGGCTATCTTCGTCCTGACGGCAAGAGCCAGGTTACAATCGAATATGATGAAAACAACAACCCCGTCAGAGTTGACACCGTTGTTATTTCATCACAGCACGCAGCAGACGTTACTCTTGAGCAGATCAGAGCAGATATCACAGAAAAGGTTATCAAAGCAACAATCCCTGCCGATATGATGGATGAAAACACCGTTTTCCACATCAACCCCACAGGCAGATTCGTAACAGGCGGACCTATGGGTGACAGCGGTCTGACAGGCAGAAAGATTATTGTTGATACATACGGCGGCTATGCACGCCACGGCGGCGGTGCATTCAGCGGCAAAGACCCCACAAAGGTTGCCCGTTCAGCAGCATATGCAGCACGTTACGTTGCAAAGAATATCGTTGCCGCAGGCCTTGCAAAGAAGTGCGAAGTTGAGCTTGCATACGCAATCGGTGTTGAACAGCCCGTTTCTGTTTTTGTTGATACTTTCGGCACAGGCAAGCTTGCAGACACAGATATTTCAGATATCGTTAAAAAGCTCTTTGACCTCAGTCCTGCAGGTATCATCAAGGCTCTTGACCTGAGAAAGCCCATCTATAAGCAGATTGCGGCTCTCGGCCATATCGGCAGAACAGACGTTGACCTTCCCTGGGAAAAGACAGACAGAGTTGACGACATCAAGGCTGCCGCAAACATCTGAAGATAAAAAGCAAACCGCTGACTTTTCGGTCAGCGGTTTTTGTTATTTATTCTTTCTTTCAAGAAATTCCTTGTAAAGTTTCTCTTTATATTCGTCTGTGTATTCATAGCACCAGAGCTGGAATATGCCGTTGAAATCTTCAAACGTTTCATCGGGCAGAATTTTTGTCTGACCGAATTTATATGGCAGGGGAATTTCGGCAGCGCCGTTTGATGCAATGTGATATTCTTTTGCAATTTCAATTGCAACCCGGTTTGCTTCCTGCCTGGGCAATTCTTCATCAAACTTGATTTCCGTTATCGGGAAAAGCAGACATTCTGCCGCAGACATGCGATAAAATTCGGGCGACGTGCCTGTGTGGCCGTGATGCGACATCTGCATAACGTCGCATTTGAGTGTTTCTGCAGTGTAACGCTTGATAATGGCTTTGTCACTTTCTCCCATGCTGTCACCGGGGAAAGAAACCTTGCAGTTGCCAACCCTCATCATCAGCGAAATTGTGGTGTTGTTAAAGTTTTCAAGGCTTCGCGGAAAAACGTCTTCGTGGGTGCAGAGCACGGTGAATTCGAGGTTATCAATATAAAATCTTTGCCCCGTGTGCATCTTGCAAACCTTTATATCCTCACGCTCTGCAAGCGCATCCTGAAAGCTTTTCATAAGGTTGTTGCCAGCCGTACCCCAGCCGTAGCTGTCCTCAAGGTCAAGCGAGGGGAGGTTATGATAAAACGCCTTGATTTCAAGCTCGTCTTTATGGTATTTGAGGATATCGGTTACTTTGCCCACGTGGTCTTCGTGGCCGTGAGAAATAAACCAACCCTCAACAACAGGCTTTTTGCCGCCTGCCTGCTTTTTAAGAAATTCGCAGATTCTGTAATCATCTCTGACAGAATAGGGGTGAGCGCTGTCAATAACAAAGAATTTGCCGCTTGCGGTTTTTATGATATAACACATTCCGCAGTCAATCAGCGAATGGTCAACCTCAAACTGCCAGAGTGTTGCGTTTTCAGCGGTGCTTGCAGGTGTAACGGCATATTTTTCAAACTTTTTGCGTGCAATAACGCGCAGCGATTTTTCGTTTTCGCAATAATTAAGGTGAACCATTTTGCCTGAAACATAGGTTTTGTGGCTGTTTTTTTCAATTTCCGTTGCGTCGTAAAGTTCAAAACCTTTACACTCCAGATCTGCAGAAAGTCTGTCAAAAACGTCTTTTTCAACGTCGCTGTAAAGGAGCATATGCGTTTCGTCACCGCAGTCATATTCTCTGCATGGCAGAGCAGGCAGAGGAAGAGAGCTGAAAATTGCGTTCATAGTTACACCTCGTTTTTATGATAATGAAGAATAAAAATCAAAAACACGATTAATTATACTGCAAAAATTATAACACACAGCCTGCAAAACGGCAATATTCAAAATAAAAATAGTTGAATATAGAGAGGTAATATGCTAAAATTATCCTATCAAAACCGAAAGGAAAATTTTTATGTTTTACAAAATAGAAAACGAATTTTTCACCTGTGAAATTGACGATATGGGTGCCCAGCTTCACTCACTCAAATCAAAAGAAAACGGCAAGGAATATATATGCTACGGCAAAGCGGAAATCTGGTACGGTCAGGCTCCCGTGCTTTTCCCCGTAATCGGTCAGCTTATCAATGATAAATATTTTTATAACGGCAAAGAATACTCAATGCCCAAGCACGGTCTTGCAAGAAAACTGCCCTTCACCGTTAAAGAGTGCGATGGCTCAAAAGCTGTTTTCAGCCTTGAAAGCACGCCTGAAACCCTTGCAAGCTACCCGTTTGATTTTGAGCTGATTGTTACTTTTGAGCTTATCGGCAAGTCGCTCAAAAACACAATGGCGGTTGTTAACAAAACAGACGGTGAGATGTATTTCTCAATCGGTGCGCACCCCGGCTTCAACTGCGCAGTCGGTGACGTTATTGAGTTTGAATGCCCCGAAACCCTTGCAACAGAGCGCATTGACAGCGATAATCTTATTATCGATAAAAAATTCCCCCTGCTTGAAAACAGCAGAGAGATTGAAATAACAGAGGATATCTTCAAAGCTGATGCCCTTATTCTTTCAGGTATAAAATCGCAGAAGCTTCGCATCAAGGGCGAAAACGAGCTTGAATTCACCTTTGGCGCTTGCCCATTCCTCGGCATCTGGGCAAAACCCGGCGCACCTTACGTCTGCCTTGAGCCTTGGTACGGTGTAAACGACGGCAGAGAGGTTAAAAACGATATCTCTGAAAAGAGAGGAATTCAAAAGCTTGAAAAAGACGGAATCTTTGAATTTTTCTGGAATGCGGAGATAATAAAATAAAGGAGCGGTGTCAGATGAAAACGCTTAAAAGATTTTCAGCCCTTGCGCTTGCTTTGATGCTGGCATTCACTTTGTTTGCCTGCGACAGCGGCGATGAGAATTCTCTTGGCTCAAGCACGCCGGAAGAAGCGGTTGTGAACTATTATAAATCGTTTGAAGAAAAAAACATTCAGGCTTTTCTTGCCAACACTGCCAAAGCCAAGCTTACCAAAAACGGCAACACGGAGGATGACGCCTTCGCGATTCTGAAAACCTCAATCTTTGAAGTTGAACACGCTTACGGTGAAAACTTCAGCTTTACGGTTGAAGCAACAAAGGTTGAATACCTGTTAACAATGGACCTTGTCCGTATTCAGAAAGAATACGGCGACAGCGCAGAACTTGCAGGTATGAACGTCACAAACGGCGCAGACGTTGTGTTTGATATTACCATCAAGGGCGATATCAAGGAGGCGTCGGGCGTCGGCAGAGCGAGGGTTATCCTTGAAAACGGTTCGTGGAAAGTCTATGCATTAACAATTCATATTTAACGTTCAAAACCGGATATCAACAGAAAACGGCTTGCATCAGCAAGCCGTTTTTGCTATTTATTCACTCTTCTGACCGTTGTTCTGTTACCGAATGAAACAACGTAGCTTTCTGCCGTGTTATCCGTTCTGGGCGGATAATCGGTTGAAATTATATGCGCAGGTGTTGCCATTGCCTGCTCAAACCTTTTTTGCGGTGCGTTGCCGAACGAATCGCAGCGTGTTCGCATAATAACGCCGCTTTCAATCAGCTCTTCCTTGCTTTTAAGCAGCTTTTCGGGGCTGTTAACAAGAATGAACGATGCACAGTCACGCTCAATGTCATCCTGACGGAGCATCGGAAACATTGCCTGTGATTTGAGTGAGGGGTCGAGCTTTATGTATTCTTCCGTTGCGCCGCAGTCGTGCAGAAGCACAAGAAT
>JAZNDY010000320.1:0-8189 GCA_045588295.1 Acutalibacteraceae bacterium | reverse complement strand
CATTGTCAATTTTTTCGCCTCTTGTGTAGATGTCGCCGTTAAGCTGAGCATTCATTTCGTGAAGCTTCATGGGGCCGTAATCAAACTTTGTAACTGCGATAACTACCATCATAATGATAGTAAAGATAGCATAGAAGTTATAGGGAATAGCCTGAACGAAAAGGCTCATACCGCTGTCTGCACCTGCACCTCTTGCGAAGCCTGCAACTGCTGCTGCCCAGGATGAAATGGGAGCAATAATGCATATGGGTGCGGCTGTTGCGTCAATAAGGTAAGAAAGCTTTGCTCTTGAAACCTTCTTTTCGTCGCAAACAGGGCGCATAACCGAACCAACTGTGAGACAGTTGAAATAGTCGTCAACAAAGATAAGGCAACCGAGAACGATGGTTGCAAGCTGAGCGCCGACTCTGGACTTGATGTGCCTTGAAGCCCATCTGCCGAAAGCTGCCGAGCCGCCTGCTTTATTCATCATTGCAACGAGCATACCAAGAAGAACAAGGAAGATTATGA
The DNA here is from genome assembly GCA_045588295.1 of Acutalibacteraceae bacterium. Lineage (GTDB taxonomy): Bacteria > Bacillota > Clostridia > Oscillospirales > Acutalibacteraceae > CAG-177. Next base: position 7,679 of record JAZNDY010000320.1, on the reverse strand, counting down.
TACCCATATTATAGCTGTCTGCAAGGCTTGAAACAAAGCCGTCAAACAGAATGTGGTTCATTGCTTCAACAGGTTTGCCGCCTGAATAAATAAAACCGCCGGCAATAATACCGATGATAAGCGAGGAATAAACTTCCTTGGTGATAAGTGCAAGAACAATCGCAATAACGGGGGGAACAAGAGCCCAAACCGTTGCGTATTTGCTGATGCTTTCTCTTACCGTTTTAAGAGCTGCTTCAACGTTTGCTTTGAAGCCGGGGTCATTTGAAATGTTGTCAGCATAAGCGTCAACGTATGCCTGGGCAGATTCACCGTCTGCAAGGTCATACTCAACAGCCTCGCCGTCAACCTCAAATGAAACAACGTTGCTTGCGGTTGCCTCTGCTGCAGCAGGCTCTGCCGCAAACGCCATTGCAACAAACATTGTTCCGATTACGGCAATCGCCATAATGAGTGCAAAAAGTCTGCTTCTGCGTTTCATAGGATACCTCCGTTTAAAAATAATCGGCGATTAACGCCGTGATAAAGAATAAGCTCCGATAACCTCACGGCATCGGAGCTGAAAATTCGATAAAACCGAAACAGATAGCTCTCCACAACCGTGACAGTCTGCCGCATATTCTGCGGTCAGCCCGGCAAACTCGGTTTCGGGCAACCGAAATTCACCTCGGCAAAAGTCCCTTTCACCCGTTCCCGATACCCGTTAAGGAACGGCTTAATCTTGACTTTTGCGCCTCTATCATTGCTTTCTACCTGTTTAGATTAACATATTCTAAAATATATTGTCAAGCAATATTAGCGTTTTTGTTAATTATTTCGTAACAATTCGACGATTTTATCGCTGAGCATTGCAAGCTGAGCCATATCCATTGTTTCTGCTCTGACCGCAGGCTCAAAACCGCATTCTTCAATTGCTCTGATAACAACGTCTTTTGCAACGCCCATACCCGAGCTTATGGAGTTTGAAGCCGTTTTTCTGCGCTGACCGAAAGCGGCGTGAACCATTTTGAAAAACATTTTTTCATCCTTCACAGGGTTTTGCGGCTCAGGTCTGACGTCCATTCTGATAACGCAACTGTCAACCTTGGGTGCAGGCATAAACGAGCCTGACGAAACGTCAAAAAGCTTTTTTGCGTCTGCATAATAATCAACCGCAACCGTAACCGCGCCCGAAAGCCTGCTGCCCACGGGGGCGCAAAGCCTTTGCGCCGCTTCCTTCTGCACCATAACCGTTATCGCTTTGAGCGGCAGTCTGCTCTCAAGCAGGCTCATAATAACGGGTGAGGTGATATAATAAGGCAGATTTGCGCACACGTAAACCGGCATACCCTCAAATTTTTCCTCAATTATTGCCGCAAGGTCGGTTTTAAGCACGTCCTGATTGATAATTTCAATGTTATCAAAATCCTTGAGCGTTTCGTCAAGAATCGGCAACAGCTTCGTATCAAGCTCAATAACAACAACCTTTTTCGCTCTTTTTGCAAGCTCCGCGGTAAGCACGCCGATACCTGCACCGATTTCAATAACACCGCTGTTTTTGTCTATTCCGCTTTCCTCTGCCATTCTCGGACAAACAGAAGGATTAACAATAAAATTCTGACCGAGCGCCTTTGAAAAATGAAAACCGTGCCTGCCAAGAATATCCTTGACGGTCCCGATATCTGTTAAATTATACATCACAGTAACCTCGTATCGTTAATAATAAGCTCAAAATCGCATTTAAGTGCCGCCGCTGACTTTTTGCAAAGCACCATTCTCTCAAGAAATATTTCAAAATATTCCATAACCGGGCAAATAAGAGTATCAATTTTCAGCGTGAGCACAATAAGCTTTTTTTCATTGTCCACGTCAAGCCTGGAGCTGAAAACAGCATAATTCACTCTGTCATGAATATCATTCGGCAAAGTGTCTCTGCTTCTTACTCTTGAGGTGCGCACGTCGCTCTTGTCAGCAAGAATCAGAGCCGCCGCAATGGGCGTCACAGGTGCCGCTGTTAAATCGTCGTGGTGACCGATTGCGGATATTATTTCAATGATATCTTTATAGTCAAAACCTCTTGCTTTGAGAATGCCGTCAGCCATCATAGCGCCGCTCTGGGCATGGTCGCATCTGTTTATGGCGTTGCCTATATCATGAAGCAGGCCTGCAATTCTCGCCAGCTCGCACGTGCGCTCGTCATAATTGAGCACCGTCAGTATTCTGTTTGCATCTTCAGCCACCTTGACCGCGTGAGCCATGCCGTGCTCGGTGTAACCGATTTCGCCCAAAACGTGGTTTGCCATCTCAATTGCGGCAACAATCTCACTGTCTTTGCGCAAATTTTCGAAGCTTAACAAAAAATACACTTCCTTTTTCAAAAATATTGTCTACACTTCCGTTGATTTTTTATCAAAAAATAATTATAATTGTAACCGTATAAATATAAATGGAGGTTGAATTATGTCAATTCTCGTTACAGGCGGTGCCGGCTTCATCGGCTCACACACCTGCGTTGAGCTTCTTGACGCAGGCTATGATACCATTATACTCGATAATCTCTGCAACAGCAAGAGCGAAAGTGTAAAACGTATCAAAGAAATTACGGGCAAGGATGTTAAATTCTACGAATGTGATATCCGTGACAGCGAAGGCCTTGCAAAAATTTTTGCAGAAAATAAAATCGACGCTGTTATCCACTTTGCAGGTCTTAAAGCAGTCGGTGAAAGCTGCTCGATGCCTCTTGAATATTATGATAACAACATCGCAGGCACAGTCTGCCTTTGTCAGGCAATGGCTGCAGCAGGCTGCAAAAAAATGGTTTTCAGCTCATCCGCAACAGTTTACGGCAGCGAAAACGTTTCACCGTTAAAAGAAGATATGCCTGAAGGCAAAACAACAAACCCTTACGGCACAACCAAGCTTTATATTGAAAGAATCCTTAAGGACCTTTATGCTTCAGACCCCGAATGGAGTATTTGCCTTCTTCGTTATTTTAACCCCATCGGTGCTCACAAAAGCGGCAGAATAGGCGAAGACCCCAACGGTATTCCCAACAACCTTGTTCCTTATATCGCACAGGTTGCAGTCGGCAAGCTCGACCACCTCAACGTTAACGGTAACGATTACCCCACACCCGACGGCACAGGCGTGCGTGACTATATCCACGTTGTTGACCTTGCCCTCGGTCACATCAAAGCAGTTGAGAAAGTTATCGGCGAAAACGGTTGCTTTACATATAACCTCGGCACAGGCAACGGCTACAGCGTGCTTGACGTTTTGAAAGCATTTGAAAAGGCTTGCGGTCACCCCATCAAATATGAAATCGCACCCAGACGTCCCGGCGATATTGCCACCTGCTTCTCTGACCCCTCAAAAGCAAAGGCCGAGCTTGGCTGGGAAGCAAAAAGAGGAATTGACGAAATGTGCGAGGATTCATGGCGCTGGCAGTCACAGAATCCCAACGGTTTTTAATTATGAAGAATTACATCTGGGATTTTGACGGTATGCTGTTTGACAGCTATCCGCACATAACTTCTTCTTTCATCAAAGCTCTTGCCGAATCGGGCAAAGATGCTGATTATGACGAAGCAAAAGCTTTGCTTGAAATCACTTACGCCACCGCCTTTGAGCGTTACGGCGTAACGGAAGAAGAAAAAGAACGCTTCAGGCACCACGAGCATAACTATGACCTGCGCCCGATTGCCGTTCCTTTCGAGAACACCTACACAACGCTTGAAAAACTTTTCAATGACGGCAAAAAGCATTTTCTTTATACTCACAGAGGCTTTGAATCTTCTCAGCATTATCTTGAAGTCTACGGTATGAAAAAGTTCTTTACGGCATTTGTAGATTCGTCAATGAAATTTCCCTCAAAGCCTGCGCCCGATGCAGTCAATTATATCTGCGACACCTACGGGCTTGACAGAAGCGAAACCGTTATGATTGGTGACAGAGAGATTGACGTGCTTTCAGGCAAAAACGCAGGCTGCTTCGGTTGCCTTTTCACAAAAAAAGAAAAACCCGAAACCGCCGCAGATTTTGTTGTTAACAACATCGCACAGGTTTTGGATATTGAATAAAGGAGAAACACTATGAGAGCTGTTATCACAGTTATAGGTAAAGATATGGTCGGCATTCTTGCAAAAGTTGCCGCAGAATGCTCTGACCACAACATAAACGTTCTTGAGGTAACACAGTCCATTCTTCAGGATATGTTTGCAATGATTATGATGGTTGATATCTCAAAATCAGATATCCCCTTCACCGAGTTTTCTGATATGCTCGGCAAAATCGGTGCTGAAATGGGTCTTTCAATCCACGCTATGCACGAAGATATCTTCAACGCAATGCACACAATCTGAGGTGACTGATTATGCTTAACGCAAGAGACATTCTTGAAACAATAACTATGATTCAGGATGAACACCTGGACGTGCGCACAATCACAATGGGTATTTCCCTGCTCGATTGCTGCCACAGCGACGTTGACGTTATGTGCGAGAAGGTTTATAACAAAATCACCACGTACGCCAAAGACCTTGTCAAAACAGGTGAACAGATTGAAAAAGAGCTGGGCATTCCCATTATCAACAAAAGAATTTCCGTTACTCCTGCGGCTATGATTCTTGCTTCCTGCGAAGATAAAGATGCCGTTAAGCTTGCTAAAACGCTTGACAGAGCGGCAATTGCCTGCGGAGTTAACTTCCTCGGCGGTTTTTCTGCCCTTGTTCAGAAAGGCTTCGGCCCCGGTGACAGAGAGCTGATTGAATCTATCCCCGAAGCTCTGAGCATTACCGAGCGCGTATGCTCCTCAGTCAACATCGGTTCAACCAAAACAGGCATCAATATGGATGCCGTTGCTCTTATGGGCAAGGTTGTTAAAAAGAGTGCCGAGCTGACTGCCGACAGAGATTGCATCGGCCCTGCAAAGCTCGTTGTTTTCTGCAACGCTCCCGAGGATAACCCCTTTATGGCAGGAGCATTTCACGGTGCAGGCGAGCCCGACTGCGTTATCAACGTTGGCGTTTCAGGCCCCGGTGTTGTCAGAGCTGCTCTCGCAAAGGCAGGCGATTGCGACCTCACCGCCGTTGCCGACCTTATCAAAAAGACCGCATTCAAAATAACAAGAATGGGTCAGCTTGTTGCAAGCGAAGCTTCACGCAGGCTCGGTGTGCCTTTCGGCATCGTTGACCTTTCACTCGCGCCCACACCTGCAATCGGTGACTCCGTTGCCCATATTCTTGAAGAAATGGGTCTTGAATGCTGCGGTTGCCACGGCACAACTGCCGCTCTCGCACTTCTCAACGATGCAGTTAAAAAAGGCGGTGTTATGGCTTCGTCACACGTTGGCGGTCTTTCAGGCGCATTCATTCCCGTAACGGAAGATGCAGGTATGATTGATGCCGCAAGATGCGGTTGCCTGACCCTCAACAAGCTTGAAGCAATGACAGCCGTTTGCTCGGTTGGTCTTGATATGATTAACATCCCCGGCGATACACCTGCAGAGGTTATCTCGGCAATCATCGCTGACGAAGCGGCAATCGGTATGGTTAACTCCAAGACCACCGCAGTCAGAGTTATCCCTGCAATCGGCAAGCAGGTCGGCGAAGAATTAAGCTTTGGCGGACTTCTCGGCAGCGGCCCCGTTATGCCTCTTTCAACCTACTCCCCTGCCAAATTCATCGCAAGAGGCGGCAGAATCCCCGCCCCGATGCAGAGTCTTAAAAACTAAAACATTCTATATACAATTCACCCCGAGGGCAAAACCCTCGGGGTGTTTTGCGTTTACGGGTCACATTACCTCGTGAAAGGGTTAGACTATATCCGGATAATTATTGCGTTTATCAAATATACCACAGGAAGCCGAAGAAGAAATAGATAATAATCTTTTGCCATTGAGAGTATTCAACATTAACGTTAAAAATTATTTTCTTTCCAGAAGTCATTTTTGCAGTTATCATAGTTCGGCCTGTAGCAACGCCCTTTATCTTACCGGCACTATCAACAGATACAATGTCTGGATTTTGACTTTTCCATTCTATATCTTTGCCGTAGCTTGAAGAAATCAGTTTGCGACATTCTTTATAATTTATTTCCACCGTTTCAAATCTGGTCATACGATATGTTGTAACTTCACCTGTTTGGGTTCCGTTTCTGTAGGAAACAGCTTTTATTTGCAAAACATTTTTATTGCTTAAATCCAATGGTGATAAATAAATATAACCATTTTCAGCCGACGGAGCAGAGCCATCAAGTGTATAATATGTAATTTGCGAGCCATCTGTTGGTAAGATTTCAAACTTGTCTGATTCATTAACATCAATTTCCGGTTGAGTTCGTATTATCGCTTGTGCAATGTTGTAAAAATTCACGATTCCCGTTCCGTAGTTTTTATCCCAACCTTCTGGTACATATGCAGTTTCTTTTATTAATTTTTCTATCTCTGCTGGGGTCATTTCAGGTCTAATTGATTTTATGAACGCCACAGCAGCAGCAACCAAAGGTGTTGCTTGTGAAGTGCCTGATGTTCTTGCATGGTCTGTATGGATTATCTCACCGTTATCATTAATCTTTCCTTCTAATATTGGCGTAGTGCTGTATATATCCGTTCCCGGAGCCGCAACATCTACACATAATCCATAATTAGAATAAGATTTGTCAGGCGCATCACCTTTTTTGGAGGCTGCAACTGTAATAGCATTGTCAAAATTAGATGGGATGTAATTGCGCGCATCATCTGCTTCATTTCCGGCACAAACTACAACAACGATGTTGTTATCAATCGCTTTTTGTAGTGTTTCGTTAAGTGTTAAATTCTCACTTTCGTTATTAAAAGGTATATGAGAAAGACTCAGATTAATTATGTCTGTAATTCTGTTTCCCAAAACATCTTTTCTGTCTATTGCACAATTTATGGCTCCACACAAAACTAAATAAGAAAGATAATTATCATTTTTCCCAAAGATTCTGTATGGTGTTATTGTTACATTACTCATTGTGTTGTCATATATTATTCCAGACACATGTGTTCCGTGATAATAAAAATCCTCGGTAGAGGGATACACTCTATCATTTTCTTCAAAGTAATAACCATCGTTCACATCAATTCTGCTATCATCAAAATGTTTTGTCTTCAAACCATCACCTGTGTATAAACCGCTATCGATAACCGCTACATTGACTGGACTATATGTCACGCCAAAACTGTCTGCTAATTCAAAAGCTTCATCAACTTTTACTGCAGAGGAGTTCCAGGATAAATGGTTGGGCGATGTTGTATCTTTACAGTTGCATATACCTATGCCTTCACCGCATTCGCAAACTCCATATTTGTTAGAATTTTCAGGACAGTTGCAAAAGTTAGGCAAATCAGAATCTGATGCCAACCAATAATCATATTCAACATACTCAATATTTTCACTTTCAAAAAAAGCAAATGCTTTATCTGCATCTTCTTTACAATCATATTGCAATATGTGCAATCCATCATATCCTTCTACTTTTTCTATGGCACCAAAATCATTTTTTAATGGTTTGTTTGATTTTGTTTTCACTATCAATCTATCCCTTTGAGGAATAAACATACTGTCTAAAACAGACGAAGAATTATCCGAAACAAGTTGATGAACCATTGTAAAGAACTCTTGAACCGATAAAGATTCTTCTCCTGCAAAAGCATTAACATCCATTGAAATCAAAGA
>JAZNDY010000319.1:0-4527 GCA_045588295.1 Acutalibacteraceae bacterium | reverse complement strand
CGGAAAGGATTATTTTGCCATTATCCGTGACACAAAGCCAACTGCGATTCTTGTGGAAACGCTGTTTATCGATAACGATGCGGAGCTTGAAATTCTTAAGAGCGATGAGGGCAAAAAACGTTGCGGCGAAGCAATCGGCAGAGCGCTTGAAAAAGCTCTGGGCACGCAAAAGAACACGCAGACTGACGTTGAAATAACAGCCAAAAGCCTGTATATCCGCTCGGGTGCAGGCACGGGATATAAGAGCGTGGGCGTTGTTAAAAAAGGTGAAATTCACGGCATAACGCAAACAAATGCCGCAGAAACCTGGGGCAGGCTTGCTGACGGAAGAGGCTGGATATCGCTCAACCCGAAATACGTCAAAGAAATATAAAGGAGGCAATAATGGATTGGGATGCATTGTTTTCGTTTCTTGGCTCGGCAACGGGTTGCATAGCAGGTATTCTTGCTTCACAGAGGCTGACGAATTACCGCATTCAGCAGCTTGAGCAAAAGGTAAATAAGCATAATCACCTTGTTGAGCGAATGACCGTGAACGAAATGAAAATCAAAAACATTGAAGAAAAAGTAAAATGCGAGGGGTGTTACCATGGATAAATTCAAAACAGCTCTCGTCAGCCTGAAAAACGTTACGCCTTCAGCGTGGATAAGGCTTGCCGTGCTTGCGGCGGCACTTATCGGCGTAGGCATAAGGCTTTTTGGCGGCGATGCGATGTCCGTTGAAACGGCAAAGGACGTTGCGGCAATTATTGCGCTTGTTGCGGCATCGGCGGCAGCTTATTGGAAGAATAATTCTTTCACCGAGGCGGCACAGGCGGCGGATGCCGTGCTGGCGGCACTCAAAAGAAGCAAATAAAGACAGGGGGACGGATTTGTCTGTCCCCCTCAAAGTTTTTGCAAACCTCCGTCCTATGACCTGTTGGTTTTTTACGGGGCGTCGGGTCGCCGTCCCCTGCGTTGTTGAAATCAGTTTACGGTGAAAATCAAGGATATCATCTGCCGACGGAACAAAAAACGTATGGCTGCTTGCCCACAAGCTGCCGCAGGCGTTGCAAAATGATTAAAACGGCGGGATGAGGGCATCCCGCCCTACACTGTTTTCATGGGCGGCGAAACGTTGCCCCTGCGTTGTTGAAATTTACAAAGGTATTCATAAGCAGAATTGCAGGGTTATGGGGTTTAATTATTTTTAATTTACCACTTGACAAAACGGTGGTTGTTCTATATAATAGCACCTGCACTTGGTTGTGCAGATATGGACGTTTAGCTCAGCTGGTAGAGCATTCGCTTGACGTGCGAAGGGTCAGCGGTTCAAGTCCGTTAACGTCCACCAAACGGGCATTGGATGAACACTTATTATTTCAAAGGCGGTTTCGCCGTAAGGGTTCCGATCTGATGCAAAACAGAAAAGAGAGTCAAGGTTTAAAGCCTTGGCTCTCTTTTCTGCTTTGCGGTTTTGGGTTTTCTGAATTATGAAAATCTGTATGTAATTATAGTTTAATAAATGCGATTGTTGTCTGAATATAAAATATTATTGCCAACTATTGCATTTTTTATAAATTATTGATAAAATAAAAGATGATATGTAACTTTTTGCAAAAATTGAGAAAATTTATTTAAGGAGACACGCAAATGAAAAAATTTGTTGCTGTAATTCTCTGTATACTGCTTGTTGCGGGTATGGTTCCTGTCTCGATGATGCTTGTAACTGCGGAAGCAACGAGCAACCGTGTTGTTGACCCAAGCACTATTGACGAATGGAAGAACTATTTCGGAGAAGATGTTAAAAGCACAGTCAATGCCGGCGGTGTCTGGACAGATAAGTCTGTATTTGCTGACACGGAAGAATTTCCGGACAGTGTCAAAATGACCGATGAGGACAAAAACCTTCTTGTTGTTCTTTCAGCCATTGCGTCAAAAAAATCAATTAACGGTATTTCTCACAGCCCGACCGACACAATGATTGTTGTTGACCTGTCCGGCTCAATGTATAACAAAAGCGAAGATCATGACGATGTTACGCCCATGGTAAGTGCTCTTAATATGGCTATAAAAAAATTGAATTCCATCAACGAGCTTAACCGTGTCGGAGTTGTTCTTTATTCAGGCAACCACTCTCTCGGAGCCTCCAATTCCTCTGTTGCAACAGTTGTTCTTCCGTTAGGCAGATACGCTTCAGGCAATTCCAACGGCACTTTCTTTAAAGCGGCTGAAGACGGAGACTATATGAAGGTCAGCCTTGCTTCTAATATAACACAACTTTCCAACGGCAAGTGGGTTAAGTTTGAATCAAACTTCAGCAAAGTATCACGAGGCGGAACATATACTCAGCTCGGCTTATATAAAGCATGGCAAGAGTTTGAAAAAGCCGATGTTAAGGTTGCAAACGGTGCTCAGCAGGGCGAAAACCGCCTTCCCGTTATCGTTCTTATGAGTGACGGTGCACCTACCACCGCCACATCCGACTTCGCAAATGTCAAAACATCAAACACAGGAAACGGACTCGGCAGCGGCACTTACAGCTGTGCAACCGATGAAATTGCGTTTTTAACACAGCTTACAGCCGCATGGGTGCGTAAAAACACAGAGGCTCATTACGAAAAAACACCGCTGTTTTACACCCTTGGTCTTGCAATGGAAGGCTCTGCCGTGGGAACCAGCGTTCTCGACCCCGAAAATTCAACTTCGGGCATCAACACCCACTGGGATAATTTCCTTGGTCTCAAAAAAGGCGGCAAACTCACATTGAAAAATGTTCCCGGCACCGCAAACAGCTCCAATCCCGGCGAAAAGAATATTACAATTTATCAAAATGATTGGATTAACAATGAAGCTGATCAAAACTATGTTAACAGATATTTCAGCACAAGCGACGGTGACGGTCTTGCGGCTGCGTTCGGTGACATTGTTAATGAAATCAGCGCCCAGTCCCGTTATTACCCCACTTTTGCCGAAGAAGGCGATTATCACACCGACGGTTACATCAGCTTTGACGATGAAATCGGCGAATTTATGGAAGTAAAAGATATCAAGGGTATTCTTGTAGGCGAAACGCTTTACACAGGCGCTATGCTTGCTTCAAAACTCAATAATAGTAAAGACGGTCTCGGAACTGTTAAAAATCCGACCGATCTCGGAAATGAGTTCATCGGGTCGGTTAAGACCCGTTTGGGTATCAGCGACCTTGAAACAGCGCAGAAGCTGGTAGATGATGCTTATAATGCGGGACAGCTCAGCCCGTTCAATGAAATCACGGGTGATTACAGCAACTATATAGGCTGGTATGCCGATGAAAACGGCGAATATATCGGCTTCTGGGAAGAAAGCCATTCAGATGATGATATCCCCGACGGCGCAAAATATATTAACCGTTCCTACGGTTTCCTCGGAGAAACATACGTCGGAATGGATGAAGGCAATATGATGTATATGTCCGTTCAGGTTCACACAAACATTGAAAACGGACATCAGGCTGTTATCTGGAAAATTCCTGCTTCCCTTGTGCCGACAGTTTCTTACGAGATTTCGTTTAAGGGCGGCAGCTTTGATGAAGCTGAAGATATTACTGTAAAATACACCGGCGCAGAGCCTGTCAGACTTTTGTTTGAAACCGGTCTGCGTTCCGATATCACCGAAACCAATATTGATGAAATAATGAAAAACGCAGGCGATAAGCACAAGGCTCCCGACGGAAGCTATTATTTCTATTCAAACCGTTGGGGCGATGAGGACGGCGGCGATATTGATTATAACGACCCCTACAGCCACCTTACAACAATAACAGACTTTGAGCCGGCACTTGAAAACGACCGTTATTATTACCGTGAGGATTCTCCTGTTTATATAATGAAAAACGGCGAGTATACGCTCGCAACCGACATCAGCGACACAACTCAGACATATTACCGCGCACGAAGAGTGTTTGAAATTGTCGGCAACGGTGATGAAGCAGAAATCAAATGGATTTATGAGGAAATCGCACCCGAATCTCTTGAAACGGCAGTTGAAACACCGACAGGAACTTATTATATTCCCGAAGGCACGGTTTATCGTAAACTTAATGACTTCCGCTTGGAAAAAGCCGAAAACAGCTCCGAAACACTTACATATTATAACTATCCCAGCGTTGTAATGCCTGACGAAAACGGTGGATATCATATTTATACTTTCCTCGGAAACAACGGCCGCCTTAATGTGGTTCCGGCGGAACCGTCGACCGAACCCTCGACCGAGCCTTCAACTGAACCCTCGACCGAGCCTTCGACTGAGCCTTCGACCGAACCCTCGACCGAGCCTTCAACCGAGTCCTCGACTGAACCCTCGACCGAGCGCTCGACTGAGCCCTCGACCGAGCCTTCGACCGAGCCCTCGACTGAGCCTTCAACTGAACCCTCGACCGAGCCTTCAACTGAACCTTCAACCGAGCCCTCGACTGAGCCTCCGACCGAGCCTTCAACCGAACCCTCGACCGAGCCTTCAACCGAGCCCTCGACTGAGCCTTCGACCGAGCCTTCAACCGAACCCTCG
>JAZNDY010000318.1:0-21672 GCA_045588295.1 Acutalibacteraceae bacterium | reverse complement strand
CCAAAAGATGGAGCAGCAAAATCAACAGTAAAAAACAAGGCTTGCACAGAAAACGTGCAAGCCTTATATTTATACCGTATCAGTCATTGAACATAGCAAGAATTTGTTCTTTGGGTCTGGCGCCTACTGCCTGTGCGGCTATTTTGCCGTTCTTCATAACAACAAGCGTCGGGATGCTTGAAACGCCAAACATTGCGGCTAATTCAGGTTCATTATCAACGTTGATTTTGCCCACAAAATATTGAGGGTTTTCAACGGCAATTTCATCCACAACGGGTGAAACCATTCTGCAGGGGCCGCACCAATCGGCATAGAAATCAAGCAGCACAGGTTTCTCACTGTTTTTGACGGAATCGAAATTATTTTTATTAACACTAAACACTGACATATCAGCACTTCCTTTCTTTTAAGTGATTTTATTATAACCCAAAACAAAAAGATTTTCTGTTGCAAAAGTCGCAATTATATTGCAAATGTCACAAAAGCCGCTTCGCGTGTTGTGAACTGTTTTAATAATCATATCTGTTCTTTCAGTTTTTTCCTTACAGACTGAAATCTTGTTCTGACCGCAGAAGCTGAAATCCCGAGTTTTTTTCCGATTTCAGCACTTTTATAGCCCATACTTTTCATTTCAACAAGCGTTCTTTCTTCTTCGGAAAGTGATAAAAACAACTGAACCGATTCAAACGCAAGCTCAATGTTATCAGACGACTGCACGTTAAGCAAACCGTCAATCTGTTCACTGTTTGCGAGCATATCCTTTCGTCTTAGTCTGTCACATAATACGCTTTTTGCAATGCTGAAAACGAGCGATTTTTCGTTTCTCACCGAATCGCCGCAACCTGCCCAGGCCCAAAGACGCATAAAAGTTTCCTGAGCCATATCTTCTGCCTCTGATTCGGGATATCTTTTTTGAAAATATCTGCAAACCGGCTTGTAATAAGTTTTATAAAGATTGTTGAACCAATCAATCATAGCTTCAGCTTATTCTCTGACCTCAATTTTGTTTATAACAACAGATCTGCCTGCGACGCAGCCGTAAATACCGCGGTCACAAACAATTTTATTGACAGCTACAAAGCGTATATTGCGGCTTACAACTGCTTCCTGCGTAACGTCACTGCCGATATTTATTGAATCAATCACACCGATAACAGTGCCCTCTTCGCAGTTGTTGATAAACTGCAGATCAACGTCAAGTGATGTTGAATACATTTTGACCTTTGAACCGTCAAAATCCCACTCAACAACACGTCCGTTTGCGGCTAAGCTTTTAATCGCCGAGCCTGTCTGCTTAACAGCAAGACCGTTGAAAACGAACTCCACGTTATCATCTTCGGCAACGTCACAAACAAAGGTAATGCCGTTGCACATACAAATACTGTTTCGTACATCTTTACCGGAAAGAATGGTTGCGCCGTTAAAGGATGAAATCTTTGCTTCGGGTTCTGCGTTAATTGTCATTGCTACAGACTCAACTTTGATTTTCGTATAAGCATTAACAAAATCCGCTCCGGGGTTTTTGGGAAGAAAAAGAAGCGCTACGGATGAAATTGATTTGATTTTGGATAATGCCTCAGGAGTATAATTGCGCAAATCGAGAACGGGAACTGCCTTAATTTTTTTCTTAAACATATGATTACCGCCTTTCATTTTTGGTGTTTTATGTCCTTTCATAACATAAGACGAATAAAAGCACAAAAATGTCTGCGAAAAAATTAAAAATTTTCAAAAAAAACGAAAAAATTTTTTAAAACCATCCCAAATCAACGTTATCGGCAACAATCCTGCCGCCTGCCATATTGGGATGAAGCTTATCTGCGCCCAGATATTCCTTCTTTGAGCAATCAGGTTTATCAGGGTTAACGCATAAGCTTGCCTGGTCATATACAGCATAAAAAACGTCTTTATTCTCTTCCAGGAGCTTGTTATATTCTGCAACAAGAGCGGTTTTATGCGGTCTTGAATCCGCGCATTCACCGAAGTTAAGCACGTTAAATACAATCGTCTTAACGCCTTTTTCTTCAAGCCTTGCAGACATTTCTGCCACAGCATCAAACATCTGCTTTGCGGTGGGTTTATCCTTTTTGGGGGCAGCTATTGTGCCGTATTGCAAAAAATCATTTGTACCCAACGCAAAAACAACAAATTCCGTATCCGGATAGTTCATAACGTCTCTTTCAAGGCGGTTTATTCCGCTTATACCGAACAGACCTTTGCAGATAAAACGCTTATCAAAATCAAGGCGCATTCTGTTGCCCATAATTGACTTATTAATAACAGAATATCTGCCCGGAAACTCTTCATAAATTCTCTCTGCAAATCTGTTTGTCCAATAGCCCTGCTGACTTATTGAATCGCCGAAAACAACAATCGAAGAAGCTTCGGTTGCATTAAGAATCTGAACAGACTGAAACAAAGGAATGGGCTTGTGAAAATACATCCCCAGCACCTTCGAAGCAACCTCTCTGACCCTATCTCTTATGCGGCGTTGGTTAACAACCGTTTTCTGTGCGGCAGCGTTACCTTTGACTGTTATAAGCTTAACGTTATCAATAAGATTACCGCTTCTGAGCGCACCTTTTTCAACGTAAGCACTCACGCAAAAATGCTCACCTGCTTTTATATCAAGCTTAACAGGGTCGGTAACAGCAGTCTGACCTGCCTTGAGCCAAAATCCGCCAAGACCTCTTAACGTTACGCGTTTTGCTTCACCGATAAGGTTACCGTCAGCATCACATTTTGCCACTGACAGTTCGCCAACATTGACTGCGTTTTCAGCACATTCGTTAGAAAGTTCAAACCGCACCTGACTGCCGGAAACAGCAGATTTTATAACCATTCTGTATGTTTTACGGCACGAGGGATAATAAAAAAACGACAGTGCCGCGTGCGCCTGACCCCAGACCTGAACCCATTTTTCAGCCATAACAGCACCTCTTTGCTCTTTTTAACAAATTTTATCACACGCAGCTCAACTTTTCAACATTTAAAATGAAAACGTAAGTTGCATTATTTATATATTATTATATAAAAATTTATAATAAACTATTGATTTTGTTTGACACTGTGATATAATGATATTTGTATAGTCATATATTGTTGCTGTATATCGGAGCAGACATCTGATATGCGTTTTGTTTTGTGCTATTGATTAAAAACAGGCTCCAAGGAGAGAAAATAAAATTTATGAATCAGAAAAAGAACACCGCCAAAGAATATTACGTGATTGACATTGCACATATTGCAAAAAGTGTGTGGCGCAGAATATGGGTTGTGCTTGTTTCAGGCGTATTAACAGCTTTAATCGCTTTTTCAATCGCTGCTTTTGCCATAAAACCCACATATGCATCTTCTATTATGCTGTATGTTAATAACAGCTCGTTCACCGTAGGTGATATCGGTTTCAGCATCAGCTCATCAGAAATCACGGCTGCACAAAGCCTTGTTAAAACATACACTGTTCTTCTTAAAAACAGAACAACCCTTGAAAAAATAATTGCCACAACCAAGGTTAACTACACTTGGGAAGAGCTTTATGAAATGATTGAAGCGGAGCCTGTTAACGAAACAGAAATTATGCAGGTAACAGTTACGTCAACAGACCCTTATGAGGCAGAAAAAATTGCCAACGGAATAGCCGTTGTTCTGCCGAAACGAGTTTCAGAAATTGTTGAAGGCAGTTCGATGGCGGTTGTTGACTCAGCAAAAGCCGACACAGAAAAAATCGCCCCAAGCAGAACCGCATACACCGCAATAGGCTTTGTTCTGGGTGCGCTTATCTCGTTGCTTGTTCTCATAATCCTTGCAATGCTTGATAACACAATCCATGATGAAGACTTCATTCTCAACAACTTCGGTTATCCCATACTTGCCAAAGTTCCCGACCTGACAGACACGGGCACAAAAAAGAAGTATGCTTATTACAAATAAGAAGGGAAGGGTGATCTGATATGTTCGGCAAATCAAAGTCAAATTTCAATTCAAACACTGCCAACGCAAAAACACTGCATAAAAGCCTTGAGTTCACCGCGGTTGAACAGTATAAGCTGCTCAGAACCAACCTTTCTTTCACTCTCCCTGAAGATGAAAAATGCTCCATTATCGGTGTTACAAGCGCAATGCGGGGTGATGGCAAAAGCACAACGGCAGTTAACCTTGCATACGTTATGGCTGAAAGCGGCAAAAAAGTTTTGCTTATCGACGGCGATATGCGTCTGCCGAGCGTTGCAAAAAAAATGGGCATTGAAAACATCTTCGGTCTTACAGACTTGCTTAAAGGCGCAACGTCAATTCAGATGAGCGATTTTAAATCGCCCGAATATAACAACTGGTATATTGTTCCTTCAGGCGCTTTGCCGCCAAACCCGTCAGAGCTTCTCGGCTCCGCAAGAATGAAAAACGTTCTCAGCTCATTCGCAGAAAGCTTTGACTGCATAATAATTGACCTGCCGCCTGTTAACCTTGTTTCGGACGCTCTTGCAGTTTCAAAATACATCAGCGGTATGGTTGTTGTTGTGAGAGAAGATTATACAGAAAAGAAAGAGCTTGAAAATTGCTTCAGGCAGCTCCGCCTTTCTGACGTAAACGTTCTCGGTTGTGTTATCAATGATTATAAAAACAGCAAGGGTTCTTACGGCAAATATAAATATAAGCAAAATTACAGAAACTACAAAACCTACGGCGAGCCCGTAAAATAACAAGAGGGCGATGCGATGACAGATTTTCACACTCACATCCTCCCCGCTGTGGATGACGGCAGCAAAAGCGTTGCCGAAAGCCTTGAAATGCTTGCCGCTCTTTCAGACCAGGGAATAACGCAGATTGTTGCAACGCCGCATTTCTATGCGGATGACGAATCTGTTGACGGTTTTCTTATTCGCAGACAAAAGTCATTTGAACAGCTTGCAAAAGAAACACCTTCCGATATGCCGAAAATTTTTCTTGGTGCTGAAATAAGATATTACAACGGTCTGAGCCGTCTTGAAAAACTGGATTCCCTCTGCATTCAGGGAACAAAGCTTTTGCTGATTGAAATGCCTGAACGCAAATGGTCTGAAACAACATTGAGGGAATTAACCGATATTGCCTCAAGCGGCAGATACATTCCTGTTATTGCACACATTGAGCGGTGCATATTTTATCAAAGCGATGCCGTTTTCTGCAGACTGCTTGCAAACGGCGTGCTTATGCAGATGAACGCAAGCTTCTTTCTGGGTTCTTTCACAAAGTTCAAGGCTATCCGCCTTGCCGAAAAGAGCCGCATTCATTTTATCGGCTCTGATTGCCACAATATGTCAGAGCGTGCGCCGAACACAGGCAAGGCTTATGCGACGCTTGAAAAAAAGCTTGGCAAAGACTATGTGGCCGATTTCACTGAATTTGCAAACAATCAATTGAAAATAAATTCGAAAGGTTGATTTTTATGAAAAAGTTTTTAGCAATTGTTATGGCAATGGTTCTCGCATTCTCCGTAAGCGTTATCGCTTTCGCTAACGGCGGTTTCGTTGCAAGCCCCTCAGGCAATGAAGCTCCCGAAATTGTTGAGATTGTTTATGACGATGATTCATGCGAACCCGAAATCGTTATAACTCCTTACTCCGAGCGCCACAAGCTTGATGACAAAAGAAGAGCAGACCTTGAAAAAGCCTATAACGAAATTGCAGCAAACGCTGACCTCACCAAGCTTTGTGCTGCACTTAAGACAGAAGCCCAAAAGAAGGGTGCAGACCCCAAAAATCTCGGCGTGAGCGATTTATTTGACGTTACTGCATACCATACAAAAGACGACCACGAATACTGCGGTTTTGTAACGCTCACAATTTCTGCCGAAACTCTTAAAAACTTTGTTGCTCTTATGCACCGCAATCCCGAAACAGGTAAATGGGAAAACGTTGAGGAAGCAGTTGTTGACGCAACCGAAAGCACACTCACATTCAAGTGCAGAGACTTCTCCCCCTTTGCAATTGTTGTTGACAAATCAGCAAGCAGCATCCCCTCAACAGGCGGCGAAGTTCCCATGCAGATTATCATTCCTGCTGCAATTGTAGTTGTTTCCGCAGTTGCTCTTGGCGGCGTTCTTATCGTTCTTAAGAAGAAAAAGCAGGAAGCATGAGCAGCAATAAATACACAACAAAAGAAAAAAGAATAAAATCGCTCAGAATAGCCGCAATAATCCTTGCGGTTATTCTTGCTGCGTCTTCTTTGATACTGATAGCCGGCGTAATCGAAAAACAGTTTTTCAGCCAATACACCGGCCAGAATTCCAACAACACGGCAACAGCTGAAATATCTTTCGACGGTATTGAATATACGCTCAAAGATAACATAGAAACGGTTCTTATTCTCGGTCTTGATAAATTCGAGGGCGAGCAGACTGATTCTTACAATAACAACCAGCAAGCAGACTTTCTTATGCTGCTTGTTATCGACCACAGCACAAAGCAATGCACAGCCCTGCACATCAACCGAGACACAATGGCTTTGATGCCCATTCTCGGCGTTGCAGGTGACCAGGTCGGAACAGTAACAAAGCAGATTGCCCTTGCACACACATACGGCAACGGCAAGGTAAGCTGCCGCAACACCTCAGATGCGGTTTCGTGGCTTCTTCACAACATCTCTGTTGACCATTATATTTCTGTAACAATGGATTCCGTTCCGATTTACAGCGACCTGCTTGGCGGCGTTGAGGTTGAAGTGCTTGACGATTTCTCAGGCATTGACGACACACTCATCAAGGGTGAAAAAGTTACGCTTACAGGCGAACATGCACTCAATTACGTAAGAACACGTTACGGCCTTGAAGACAGTTCAAACGAACGCCGCATGATACGCCAAAGGCAGTTTATTGAAGCTGTATACGCAAAA
The DNA here is from genome assembly GCA_045588295.1 of Acutalibacteraceae bacterium. Lineage (GTDB taxonomy): Bacteria > Bacillota > Clostridia > Oscillospirales > Acutalibacteraceae > CAG-177. The sequence goes on along the minus strand of JAZNDY010000318.1, from coordinate 14,802 downwards.
ACAATTACCCGCCACCAAAATGACGGTAATTTTATTATCAATGCAGGTTCAAAGCTTGCAAACTACGTTGTTTCAGACTACACAATCAACGGAATGCAAGAGCTTGCCGAAACACTTTCAGGCTATGAATTCACGGGCATCCGCGAGCTTGAGGGTAAAAACGTTATGGGCGAAAAACACATTGAGTTTTATCCTGACGAAAACAAGCTGACAAAAACGGTTGTTGACTTGTTCTATGAGCCTAAAAAATAATTAACCAAAAAACAAAGGAGTATCAGGCTGATGGCAAAACCGCGCAAAGCAAAAACTGAACAAGCTAATAAGCACCGTCAGCAAATTGTTCCGCAAAGAAAACCCGTGTATGAATTCTTTAAAAGAGTTCTGGATATCGGTTTTGCGCTCGTTTCGCTCATATTGCTTTTTGTTCCTTTTATAATTATTTCTGTAATCATAATGATTGACAGCCCGGGTGCATCACCGATTTTTGTTCAGAACCGTGTGGGCAAAAACGGTAAGGAATTCAGATTTTATAAATTCAGATCTATGGTTCCGAATGCAGAATCAATGCTTGAAGAATTGCTGGCAGATAATGAAATGGACGGCCCTGCTTTTAAGATAGCAAACGACCCTCGGATAACCCGATTCGGACGTTTTCTGCGCCGTTCCTGCATTGACGAATTGCCGCAAATTCTCAACGTTCTTAAGGGTGATATGTCTTTGGTCGGCCCCAGGCCGCCTCTGCCGAGAGAGGTTGCAATGTATGACACATATCAGATGCAACGCTTGCTTGTTACGCCCGGTTTGACCTGTTATTGGCAGGTGCAGCCTCAAAGGAACAGTATGTCTTTTGACGAATGGATGCAATGCGATATCAGATACATAGAAGAGCGCTGTTTCAAAACAGATGCATCCATCTTTTTGAAAACTTTCGGCGTTGTTCTCGGCATGGACAGCAAATAATAATATTCCTGCCAACGCCCCTGCTTCGGCAGGGGCTTCTTTAAAACTGCAGATAAAAAGTAAGGTGACTGTTATCAAAATCTATTTAAAGCTTTTTGCTACGTTTGCCAAAATCGGAGTTATGACTTTTGGCGGCGGTTATGCAATGCTCCCTATTCTGCAACGTGAAGTTGTTGAAAAGCAGAAATGGGCAAGCGAAGAAGAACTGATGGATTATTTTGCCATCGGTCAGTGCACGCCGGGCATTATTGCCGTTAACACAGCTACTTTCATAGGGCAAAAAACAAAAGGTATTCTTGGCGGAATATCAGCAACTCTCGGTCTTGTTTTTCCGTCACTTATAATCATTTCACTGCTTGCCGGTGTTATTGAAGCCTTTTCACACATCAGCATGGTGCAGCACGCATTTAACGGAATCAAAGTGTGCGTTTGCGTGCTGATTGCCAACGCAGTTATCAAACTGCTCAAGAAGGCTGTTATTGACAAATTCACGCTTGTGATTTTTATTGCCGTAACCGCAGCGGCATATTTCACATCATTAAGCCCCGTTGTTTTTGTTCTTATTGCCGCTTTGTTAAGCATTATAATCAAAAATATAGGAGGTAAAAAGAAATGATTTTTTTAAAGCTCTTTTTTGCCTTCTTCAAAACAGGTCTTTTTGCTGTTGGCGGCGGAATGGCAACCATACCGTTCCTCTATGAAATGGCAGACACAACAGACTGGTTCACGCGTGACGACCTTTCAAATATGATAGCAGTCAGCGAATCAACCCCCGGCCCCATAGGCGTTAATATGGCAACCTACGTCGGGTTCATCACAGGCGCTTCAGAATTTGAAGGTGCGCTTTCAACTCCTGCCGCTATATTGGGCGCAATTGTTGCAACCCTCGGTCTTATCACGCCTGCCGTTATAATCATTTTGATTGTTGCAATGTTTCTTAAGAACTTCAGGGATAACAAGCAGCTCAACAATGCTTTTTACGGCTTACGCCCCGCATCAACGGGTCTGATTGCCGCGGCAGGCATCAGCGTTATATTTTCAGTCCTTTTCCCCGATGCTGTTTCACAGACGGTATACAGCCTCGGAAACTTTATCAGCATTGAACTCCCCTCTGTTTTTCTTGAGGGATTCTCGCTTTCAAGCTTTAACTGGAAGGGCGCCATTCTTGCGGTTGTTCTGGTTGTGCTCACAAATATCAAACCTCTTAAAAAACTGCATCCGATTGCTTTCATAGCAACAGCGGCGGCAGCAGGTTTGATTTTTAAAATGTAATATATTAAAAGAAGATGCCCTCCTGCAGATTAACCTGCAAGAGGGCATTTATCAATTTATAACGTTATTTTTATCGGTAACTTTGCCGACGCATTTTGTGTTGATTCTGTAATCAGCATCAAAAATGTTATCTGTGATTTCTGCTTCGGCAAGGTATTCAAGCCAGAAAGAGTGTGTGCCGTCAGCAGGTTTTTCAAAGGTATTACCGCTCACAACAAGCTTGCCGTGAACAAAATGAGTTGAATTTTCATTCATAACCTTTGGCGAATATCTGATAACGGGAGCTGTTTGCCATGTCTTGAAATAATCACAGGCTGTAACAACGTTGTTTCTGAAAACAACCTGCTTTGTGTAGCCTGATTCAAACCAGAAGTTGCAGTCATCCTCAAGAAGCAGAGCAGGCCCCCACAGATGTTCAAACCTGTTATTCTCAATCAGAACTTCTCCCCTTGTGGTGCAAAGGATTCCTCTGCCTGCCGTGGTGCCGAATTCACAGCCGCAAACGTGCAGGTCAGGTGTCCAGGTTACGTTTTCAACAACGTCTTTGCCAACAATAACTTCAGGCGGAATTGCCCTGTCAAGAACAAGCTTTATATCAGTATCATTAAGCCTCTCATAAGAAACAACACAGGTCTGTGCATAAGGAGCCAGGGTATCCCAACGGATAAACTCAAGCTCATCGCCAATTTCAAACGCCTGAAATCCCCAGCTTTCCGCGTGCATAAAACGCACAACAACAGTTTTCTGAATTTCGTCAGCTTCAACTATACGCAGATGTGTGCCGTGAACGTTTATGTAATCATCGTGCGCACCGCTCGCTTTGCAGTTTTCAACGGTAATTTTACCTTTGCAGCCTGAAAATTGAAAAAAATCAGCGGTGCTGGCAATTGTTCTGCCCTCTTTGGGCATAAAATTGCAGTTGCGATAGGTTACGTTTTCGCAAAACTGAGAAACCATACCGAGACCGTGCATAAACATCATTCTTATATTTTCAAAATCAAGGTTTTTGCAACGCTGAAAAAGACTGCCCGTTGCATCCCTGACAATATTTCTGCTCTGATAAACACAGCCCTCTTCAAATTTAACCGATTTATCCGCAGGATAAAGACGAAGAGTTTTTGCATCAAGCCGCTCAATTCTGTCAAAAACCATATTATCTCTGCTGAAATCATATGACATATCGGTTGCGGGGTTGAATTTTTTCATATATCTGCCCTGAACGTTGCATTTGCCTGACCAGTAATACGTCCCATCCGTCTTTGTTTCGCCGTGCCAGAGAATCGAATTATCCTCAATATCAAAAAGGCATTCGTCGTTAACTTTTATAACAAAGCTTTCATTCTCATCGGCAATAACCTTAAATTCACTCATAGTGGGGCAAGCATAATCAAAGCAGATATTTCTGACTGTTACATTTTCACACCTGTCAAAAAGCATCGGTGTCATTTTGCCGTGAATAATCACCGTTGCGCCGTTACCGTCAACAGTGATATTCTTTTTATCTTGCAAAAAAATTGCCGCACAGCGGTAGCCGTCAGGGTTTTCATGCAGTTTGGCGGTGTTTGAGCAATAAATGCCGTGCTTTTCAAATGAATTTTCCTGACTGACGTGATAAACCTTATCTTTTTCAAGAATAACTGTTTCGCCATCCGTTACATTCAGAAAAATTTCACAAAGTTCGTTCATCCGCTCACAGCCTTTCAAAACTGAAAATACAATATAAATAATTATAGTGCAAACCGAAGCAAAAAACAATTAATTCTCAGAATTATTTTACGATTTAAAAAAATCCCGTTGCAAACAGACTCATTTTGTTGTTTAATATAATTATAAATATTAAATAAGGTTGACTGCTATGAATATTCTTAATACGTCTGTATCAATTTACGGCAAAGAAATAAAAAACAGAATAGTTTTTCACCCTATGGAGGGCTGTGACGGAACACGAAACGGTGGGATTGATGAGCTGACACGGCGCAGATATCTGCGTTTTGCCCGTTCAGGCGCAGGCATAATATGGTTTGAAGCCACAGCAGTGTGCGCAGAAGGCAGAGCTAATCCCCGTCAGCTTTATCTTAACGAAGAAACAAAAAGCAGCTATGCAGAGCTGCTCAAAGAGATGCGTGAGGTTGCGGTTAAAGAATGCGGTTTTGAACCCGTTATTATTGTTCAGCTCACTCACAGCGGCAGGTTCAGCAAACCAAACGGCACACCTGAGCCAATTGTTGCTTACAGAAACAGCCATTGGGAAAAAGGCAAAGAAAACCAGCCGTACACCCTTGCAACCGATGAATATTGCGATGAAATCCCTCATAAATACGCCGTTGCCGCTGCGCTTGCAAAAGAGGTTGGCTTTGACGGCATTGACGTTAAATGCTGCCACGGTTACCTGTTTAATGAATTTTTAAGCGCTTATGAGCGTGAAGGGCGTTACGGCGGCAGCCTTGAAAACAGAGCAAGACTTTATCTGAACTGCATTGACAGCGTTAAAAACACCGTTGGAGAGAGCGTGTTTGTTGCAACACGACTCAACGCCTGCGACTGCTTCCCCTACCCTTACGGCTACGGTGTTAACGCTGAAAATAAAATTGACCTCACAGAAACAAAGTTTATTATAAATGAGCTGAAAAAGCGCGGCGTGGAGCTTATCAACCTCACGCTCGGCAACCCTTATCTTATTCCGCATTTTAACCGCCCGTGCATCAACGCACCCGAGGACGGCAGAATCGGTATGGAGAGAATTTACAACGTAACAAAAGAAATTAAAGCGGCATTCCCTGAAATTCGTTTTATTATGTCAGGCTTGAGCTTTGAAGGTGAAAACGCTCTTGATTATGCGGCTGAAGCTGTTGAAAGCGGTGTAACCGATTTTGCGGGTTTCGGCAGAATGACCTTTGCTTACCCAGATTTTTACAGAGATTATCAAAAAAACGGCAAGCTTGACAAAAACAAGGTTTGCCTCAAGTGCAGCAAATGCACTGAGCTTATGCGCAACGCAAGCGTTGCAGGCTGCCCCGTGAGGGACAGCGAAGCTTATATGCCCTATTACCGCAAAGACGTGTTAAAAAAATAAGGAGGCGTTATTATGGTTGCAGTTATCACAGGCGGCAGCAGAGGAATCGGCAAAGCTATTGCAGGAAAACTGCTTGAAAAAGGGTTTGACGTTATTGTTTCATCAAGAAGCAACAACGAGCAAACCGAAGAGCTTTGCAAAAGCCACCCGAAAAAGGCCTTCTTTTTTGCGGCGGATATTTCAAAAGAAAACGATATCAACGCCCTCGTTGCTTTTGTTCAGAATAAATTCGGCAAAATCGACTTACTTATCAACAACGCAGGTGTTGCTCCGAAAGAAAGAAAAGATATTCTTGAAATAACGCCTGAAGATTTTGATTACGTTGCCGACATAAACCTCAAAGGCACGTTTTTTGTTACGCAAAAATTCGTTCCTCTGCTTGCAAAATGTGAAAACGCAAGAATAGTCAATATTTCTTCTGTGTCTGCCTATACGGCATCGGTCAACAGAGGCGAATACTGCGTTGCAAAAGCGGGCATTTCAATGGTCACCAAGCTTTTTGCCGCAAGGCTTGCCGAATACGGCATCAGTGTTATTGAAATCCGCCCGGGTATAATTGAAACTGATATGACCGCCAAAGTCAAAGAAAAATATGAAAAGCTGATAAACGAAGGCATAACCCCCATTAAACGAATGGGGCAACCTGAAGACGTTGCCAAATGCGTTGCCGCTGTAGCTGACGGAAGCTTTGACTTCTGCACCGGCACGGTTATTGATTGCGATGGTGGCTTTAACGTGAGATGCTTATGAGAAAGATTTATGATGCAATAATAATAGGCAGCGGTGCGGCAGGCTACGGTGTTGCCGACAGCCTTTTTAAATCAGGGATAACCGACATTGCCGTTATAACAGAAAACAGATTATCGGGCACGTCAAGAAACACGGGAAGCGACAAGCAGACTTATTATAAAATTTCCATGGATGGCTTTTCGCAGGACAGCCCTTATAAAATGGCGCAGGACATCTGCGCGCTCGGTTGCTGTGACGGTGTTAAAGCATACAAACAAGCTATTAACAGCGCAAAGTGTTTTATGCGTCTTTGCGATTACGGTGTTAATTTCCCTAAAAACGAATTCGGCGGATATCCGGGATATAAAACAGACCACGATAACACCTCAAGGGCAACGTCTATAGGTCCACTCACCTCAAAGGTGATGACGGAAAAACTTGAGAAAGAGGTTATTGAAGGCAACAAAACACCCTTGCTTGATAACAGGCAAGTAACGCGAATTATCTCCGATGCTGACGGCGTTTCAGGCATCGTTGTTTTAAACACAGCCAACAACAGGCACGAGGTTATTGCTGCAAAAAACGTTGTTGTTGCAAGCGGTGCGCCTGCCTGTATCTATAAAGATTCTGTTTTTCCCTGTTCGCAACACGGTATGACGGGCGTTATGATTGAAGCAGGCGTGAGCCTTTGCAATTATTCACAGTGGCAATACGGTCTCGCCTCAGTTGACTTCCGCTGGAACGTTTCAGGCAGCTTTATGCAGGTTATCCCCCGTTTTATCAGCATTGACGAAAAAGGAGAAGAAACAGAATTTCTGCGTGAAATTTTCAGCAACGACGCCGAGCTTTGCAGCACAGTTTTTCTGAAAGGCTATCAGTGGCCGTTCAGCGTTGACAGAATGGAGTTATCATCAAAAATCGATTTTGCCGTTCACTCGCAAACTTCAAAAGGCAGAAAAGTTTATCTTGATTTCACACAAAACCCCGAAGGCTTTGAGTTTGACAAACTCTCTGACGAAGCAAAGGATTACCTTGCTTCTGTGGGAGCAACGGGCAACACGCCCATTGAAAGGCTGACAAAGCTTAACGCAAAGGCGATTGATTTATATAAAAACAACGGAATTGATATAACAAAAGAAAAACTTCGCATTTCCGTTTGCGCTCAGCACAATAACGGCGGTGTTTATACAGATGAGCATTATCAAAGCGAAATACGCGGTCTTTACGTTATCGGTGAAGCGGCAGGCTCGTTTGGGCTGACAAGACCCGGCGGTTCTGCGCTCAACGACACACAGGTTGGCGGTTTTGTTTGCACGGAACATATCAAAAAACAAGGTGACCGCACCGTGAACGAGAAACTGCTTACCGATGCAGAGCAAAAAGCGGCAGAATTCGCAAAGAAATTTGTTGTTGACAGCGACATTGACTATTCGTTTATCAAAACAGAGATGAGCAGATGTGCTTCGTTCATCAGAAGTTATGAGGACTGTTTAACTTTGCTTGGCAAAGTCAGCAAAATTATTGATAACTATCCTTCAAAGCACCTAACCCTGAGCAATTATTATTATGACCGTGATATGCTGATTGCCACAAAAGCGCTGCTTGAGGCTATTGTTTCAGAAATGCCGCTCACAGGCAGCAGAGGCGGAGCAGCAATAACCAAAAGCGGTAACATACTTAAAGAGAACAAAGATTACAGGCAATACCTGACAGTTACCCGAAACGGTGAAATACGCTTTGTGCCTGTTTCACCTGTGCCTGTAACGAACAAACCGTTTGAAGAATATCTTAACAAAATTTGAGTTAAGGAGCGACAATATGGACTTTGTAAGAGCTGTAGATTTATACAAAAAGAACCCCACGGAAGAAAACCTTGCCTTGCTTGCAGATGAGCTGGTCGGAGCAATGACTCTTAACGAAAAACTCGGTATGCTCAAGGGCCACGCTATGGGTGTTACTGCCAAAAACTTTTTGAAAAGCGGCAGATTTTATAATGCAGAGCCATACCCTGCAGGCGGATGCGCAAGACTAAAAATCCCTGAAATTCTTTTCACTGACGGCCCCAGAGGAGTTGTTCTTCGCCACAGCACCTGCTTCCCTGTTTCTATGCTCCGCGGCGCCGCATTTGATGATGAATTGGAATACCGTGTGGGTGAAGTTTTTGCAAAAGAAGCAAGCGCAGGCGGTGCAAACCTTTTTGCAGGCATATGCATAAACCTCCTTCGCAACCCCATGTGGGGCAGAGCGCAGGAAACATACGGCGAAGACCCGTTTTTGCTTGGCAAGATGGGTGTTGCCCTCACAAAAGCTATGCAGGACAACGGCATTATCGCCTGCCCTAAGCACTATGCTTGCAACAGCATTGAGGATTTGCGCTTCAGCGTTGATGCAAAGACTGACGAAAGAGCTCTGCACGAGGTTTATCTGCCTCACTTCAAAAAATGTGTTGATGCAGGCGCTATGTCAATTATGGGCGCATACAACAAGGTTAACGGAACTTATTGCTGTGAAAACAAAGCTCTTCTGACAGACATTCTGCGTGATAAATGGGGTTTTGACGGCTTCACAATTTCAGACTTTTTCTTTGGCATCTACGATGCCGCAAGAAGCTTCAACGCAGGTCTTGATATAGAAATGCCTTACAGATTCAAATACGCTCTTATCGGCAACAGAGTCAGAAAAGGCGATATCAGCAAAGCCGACGTTGACGTAAGCGTTGGCAGAATTCTGCGCGCTATGATACGCACGTTTTCAAAACAGAAAAAACATCCCAAATCTGTTATCCTCTCAAAAGAGCACACTGACCTTGCACGCGAAGTTGCGGCAAAGGGTATGGTGTTGCTTAAAAACAAAAATAACGTTCTGCCTTTGGCGCAGGGCAAAAAAATTGCCGTTATAGGCAGATATGCAGATGAAATCAACGTTGGCGACCACGGCAGCAGCAACGTTTTCAGTCCTTACACGGTTACACCTTATGAGGGCATCAAAAACAGGTTTGGCGCAAAAAACGTTACCGTTTATTACGGATGCAACACAAAGAAAGCAAAAAAAGCCGCAGCCGACTGCGATTATATTGTTGTTTGCGTGGGCAGCGACTGGCTTCAGGAAGGTGAATTCCTTGTTAATATGGGTAACGTCAAGAACAAGCCCAAGGGTTCAGGCGGTGACAGAGTAAATCTCCATTTGCCCAAAGAGGACGTTGCGCTCATCAAAGCTCTTGCCCAATGCGGCAAAAAGCTTATAGTCAACATTATGGGCGGCAGCGCTTACGTTATCAATGATTGGATTAATTGCGCGGATGCGGTTATGATGAGTTTTTACAGCGGTCTTGAGGGCGGCAACGCACTTGCAGACTTAATCAGCGGCGATAAAAACTTTGGCGGCAAGCTTCCCTTCACTATTGCAAAAAGGGCTGAAGATTATCCTGATTTTCTTCACATCGGCGCAGAAAACAAAGAGATTGTATACGGCTATTACCACGGCTACACCCTGTTTGAGAAAAAGAACATAAAGCCTGATTATCCTTTCGGTTTCGGTCTTTCGTACACTGATTTTGAAATAAAGAATGCTGACTGCGCAAAGAATGCAGGAACCTTAACCGTAACCGCAGAGGTTGCAAACACAGGCAAGGCAGACGGAGACGAGGTTTTGCAGGTATATATCGGCAGTAACCGCACCGATATTGACCGCCCGGTCAAGCTCCTCAAAGGCTTTAAACGAATCGGCGTTGATGCCGGCAAAACCGTTAAGGCGCAGATTGAAGTTGAAATTGAAGACATAAAATTCTATGACCCCGAAAGCGGCAACTGGATGCTTGACAGCGAATACACAGTTTATCTGGGCACAAGCAGCAGCAACGCTTCACCCATTTCAAAAATTCAGATCTGAGGTGATAAAATGAAAAAGAGTCCCTATTCACCTGATGAATTTATGGCTTCGCTTTACGGCAGGTTGCGCGCAGAGCCTTATGCTGATGCAGAAACCGCAGAGGATGCACTCGTAATCGGCAAAGAAATAAGAGAAAAGGCCAAAAAGATTTTTGCAACCGACAAGCTCGGCATAAGTGACTGTAAGCTCGAAAAAGCAGGCAAAGCGCTTGAATATTCTGATTATACCTTGCAGAAATACAGCTTTGAGCTTTGTGAGAATTTAAAAACCGCCGTTTATCTGCTGACTCCAAAAAACATAAAAAGCACAGCACCCGGAGTGGTTGCCCTGTGCGGCCACGGTTACGGCGTGAGACAGATACTTGCCATCTCCAAAAGAGGCAAAAAAAGACACATCAGATATTTTGACAATTACCAAAAAAATTTTGCGGTTGAGCTTGCCAAAAGAGGCTGTGTTGTTGCCGCACCCGAGCTTTTCGGCTTTGGTGAGGCAAGACTGAAAAAAGATTTAAGCAAACCATTTTATATAAGCTCCTGTGATGAGCTTTCTCATCATCTGCTGCCCTACGGTCTTTCAACGGCGTCAATCAGAATTATGCAGGCGATTGCCTGCGGCAAAATTCTGCTGACCTTAAAAACCGTTGACCCCGAAAAGCTCGGTATTATGGGCATCTCAGGCGGCGGATTGACAGCGCTTTATGCTTCGGTTATTGAAGAAAGTTTTAAAAAAACCGTCATCAGCGGCTATGTTAACACATTTGAGAGCAGCATTCTTTCAATGTGGCACTGCCCTGATAACTATATCCCTGCAATACTTGAAACAGGCGAAATCTATGATTTTGCCGCAAGCCTTGCGCCAAGAAAACTGCTGATAGAAAGCGGCACACGGGATAAGCTTTTTCCGATTGAAGCAAGTAAAAATGCTCACGAAAAAATAAAAAGGATTTATACGCTTACGGGCGCAGAAGACAAATTGCAGATTGACGTTTTTGACGGCAAGCACAGCGTAAACGGCAGAAAATCATTTGACTTTTTAGCTGAATAAAAGAAAGTGGCAGGATGTTGATATCCTGCCGCTTTTTATGCCATATTAAATTTTAAATCATCAGACATTATTCAACAGGCTCAAGCGTAACACAGATTTCAGCCTTATAAACACCGCTGAGGTGAACCGTAAGCTTGTTTATATCAGGATATTCAGCGTCATATTCATATGCACCGCCTAACGCAACGGCAGGCATAACGGTGAATTCACCGTCACCGTGCGAAGTCGCTTTCATCTGTTTACCGTTGATGGTAAGAATTGCGCTCTTGCCGTCTTCTGAAATTTCAATATCCGCTTTGGTATGCATAAACCAATAAATCTCACTCGGCACGGCGCATCTGACGTTATCCGTAATCTTAAGCGAGGTGCTGTTATTATAAAGACCGAATTTCCTTGTTACGTTGGTTGCCGCATTCATACGGTAAGCATCTGTCATATCGATGGTGCTTATCACACCGTCACCTGTTTCTTCAAAATCGGTGAATTTGCATTCAGCAAGCACATACTGATCGTCAAGCGTCATTTCAGGGTTAATAACGAGAGTGTTTTGTCCCTCTGCGCGCTTACAATAATTTTTCCACCTGCCGCCTGCAGGCAGATTCATAAAGTAACCGGGGGCATCATAGCTGCCCGGGCCAAGCTCCTCCGCCCATCTTTCGCCTTGTGAATCAAACACAAAAGTACCTATGTCAAGGTCACCGTGATTAATAAAATTATAGCCGCTTTTTATGCCTGCAAAGGTTGCGTTTTTATCAAGATAGGCGCTCCTCGCAAGAAACAACTCCTGACCGACTGCCGACGGCATATAAACCGTAAGAGGTTCTGAACTGAAATCGGAGCTTTCTGCCGTGTAGCTTCTGTCATACCACAAAAGCGAGAGCGCATCTTCCTTACCGTTGCCGTTGCTTTCAACCGCAGAAGGATTGGGAACAAACTTTTCAGGAGTGTCCCACATCTGATAAACCGCAAGCAATGGCAAATCATACTCTGCGGCATACCAATGAAGAACGGGCGTAAAGCAATATCGGTTTTTGTTATCGCCAAAATTAAAAACACCGGTTGGCGTTGTTATGTAAGCAGGAAATTTGCCGAGCTGTATAAACCCGTCGGTTTCAGACAGACCGTAATCCTTGCCGAAGAAATTCTTTGATGTTGCTACAAAATAAACTATGGCGTTCATACCCGAATTGCTGTAGCCCGGGCCTTCGGCATAAACGCCGCCGGGCACAAAGTTTTCAAACGCTATTGGCATATTAGCGTAACACATTGAAAGAAACTCTGCCGCTTCATCGGGATAATAATCGGCAAAAGTCATACACGCTATACCAACCCCGCCGTAGCAAATGCTGTTCCAATTATTCTTTGACCAGGTGAACCAATTTTTGAGATAATTTTTTGAAAGCGCAGGCTTCACGGCATATTCAAGTGTTTTTTCTGCAAGCAGGTTTTTCTGCTCTGCCGTAAGATAATCAAAAAGCCAATCATAGCCGATTGAAACAGCAAACGCCATTTCTGCCGTTGCAAGGAAGTGGCCCGTGCACCAATCAGCGTAACTGCAAACGTTTTCCAGCTCAAGCCACGCTCTGGCGGCATATTTTTCTTCGCCCGTCATCTGCCACGCACAGCCGAGGATAACCATTCTGTTAATAACCTCACGGGAAATGGGCAGAATGCTGTCTTCCTCATCAAGCTCATAAGGAATAACGGAAAAAACGTCAACATCAAGCAACGCATCAGCGTTATCGATAACAGAAGCTGTAAGACCGGATACGTAACTGTTTTCTGTTCCGCTGTGATATTCGTTTCTCACAACGTCAAAATTTTCTTTCGTCGCAAGAACAAACGGATGAGATTTTTCAGTTTCGGCAATTGCTGTTTTAAGCTCCTTTTTGCTGACGGCATCACCGTTTCTGTTAAGAGAAATATAATCTGCGCCAACCTCAACCATATCAGGAATAACGGCAAGGTAAGGAATAACGTTTGTTAAACCTGACGAAGAAATAACCGTTGTGAGCGCAGTAAGAATTGCCGCAAGCGCTTTTAAAACTATCATAATCTCTCCCCTTTACAAAATGTTTGATAATATTATATTTTAATAAAAACCTTATGTCAATCACACTATTGTGTTGATATTTAATTTTTTATGTGATATACTTTTAAAAACCACAAAAGCGAGGTATAACAAATGAACGTTTCAAAAAATATTATATATATCGGTGTTAACGACCGCAACATTGACCTTTTTGAAGGTCAGTACATTGTGCCTAACGGTATGAGCTATAACTCCTATGCAATTATTGACGAAAAAATTGCAATTATGGACACTGTTGATGCCGCATTCACGGAAGAATGGCTCGGCAACATCAGAACAGCACTTAACGGCAAGAAGCCTGATTATCTTGTTATTCACCATATGGAGCCTGACCATTCAGCTAACATCGCAAACTTTGCCAATGAATATCCCGAGGCAAAAATCGTTTCGTCAGCCAAGGCTTTTTCGATGATGAAAAACTTTTTCGGCACAGATTTTGCCGATAAGCAAGTCGTTGTCGGCGGCGGCGACACACTTTCGCTTGGCAGCCGTGAACTTACGTTTGTAACTGCCCCTATGGTGCACTGGCCTGAGGTTATTGTTTCATATGACAGCACGGATAAAATTCTTTTCTCAGCTGATGCGTTCGGCAAATTCGGCGCACTGGACACTGACGAAGACTGGGCATGTGAAGCCAGAAGATATTATTTCGGCATTGTGGGCAAATACGGTGCTCAGGTTCAGCTTCTGCTCAAAAAAGCTGCAGCGCTTGACATTCAGACAATCTGCCCTCTGCACGGACCTGTTCTTACTGAAAATCTCAGCTATTATATCGGGCTTTACAACACATGGTCATCCTATCAGACAGAAACTGAAGGAATTTTGATTGCTTACACATCGGTTTACGGCAACACAAAGAAAGCTGTTATGAAGCTTGAAGAAATGCTTAAGGCAAAAGGTTGCCCCAAGGTTGCCGTTAACGACCTTGCCAGATGCGATATGGCTGAAGCGGTTGAAGATGCATTCAGATACGGCAAAATCGTGCTTGCCACAACCACTTATAACGGCGAGATTTTTCCGTTTATGCGCGAATTCATCAACCACCTGACAGAAAGAAACTTCCAGAATAAAACCGTTGGACTTATTGAAAACGGAAGCTGGGCACCTCTGGCGGCAAAGGTGATAAAAGAGATGTTTGAAAACAGCAAAAACCTCACTTTTGCTGAAAACACGGTTAAAATCATGTCTGCGCTCAATGCAGAAAGCACGGCTCAGCTTGAAGCACTTGCCGACGAGTTATGCAAATAAAGCTGACGGAGTTTGCTTTGCGGCAAGCTCCGTTTTTGAATATTACATAATTAACAATTAATCTGCAATAATGCGTGTTTTTTCTGCTGTTTGATGAATTGAATCAGCTCAATTTTCGTGTTATAATATTCAAGCTGTAAAAATTGACAATATAAAAGCATTTACATAGAATAAAGTATAAACACAAAGAAAGGTTTACACGCTATGATAAGCAACACAATTCTGGACGCAATCGGCAACACACCGATTATCAGACTTCAGCATATGACAGGGCCTGATGACGCCGAGATTCTTGTTAAGTTTGAGGGTCTTAACGTTGGCGGCTCAATTAAAACAAGAACCGCGCTTAATATGATTAACGATGCAGAAGCAAAAGGTCTGCTTAACAAAGATACAATTATTGTTGAGCCCACAAGCGGCAACCAAGGCATCGGCCTTGCTCTTGTTGGCGCAGTCAAAAGCTATAGGGTTAAAATCATTATGCCTGATTCCGTCA